>JBJEIK010000065.1:0-2829 GCA_051876975.1 Candidatus Methanomethylophilaceae archaeon | reverse complement strand
GGTCTGAGGGAGTCGGAGTCGGAATGTCGTTCTTCTCTCACTCCATCTACGGAGGAGGAGGACCCGGTCTGTTCCACGGAAACCACGTCGTTACCAGGCACGCAAAGGGAGTTCTGATCCCCGCAGTCACCGCAGGAAACTGTCTCGACGGTGGAACCCAGACCTTCTCTGCAGAGGCCACATCCGGTCTCTTCAAAGAGGTCTTCGGAGACATGGAAGAGTTCAGAAAGCCCATGCAGTACGTTGCTGCTGAGGCTAAGAAGGTGAAGAAAAAACTGTGAGGTTTTGTAATGTCGGGACCAATTCCACCAGCAGCCGACTACGCGGGAAAACCCCTCCCCGAAGTCCAGATTATCACCAACCGCCTCCTCAGCGCAGATACGACTGAGAAGGTGCTGAACGCCCTGGATGTCATTCCTAACATCCGCCAGATCAATATGACCGGCGAGAGCCTTCCCAAGACCCTCAACAGCGGTCCCGGGAAAGGACTTCCCAACAACCACTCCGAGCGCAAGGTCATACACGTCGGGGGACAGGAAGTCGAGCTCCGTTATCTGGTAGGTGCGTTCTACATCGAGCTGGACGTCGAGGACGAGCAGACGCTCGACGAGAGGCTGGAGGACATCAAGGCCGCATGCAACGCAACGATCGAGCACGGCTACACCCTCCAGGTCGGAAGGTACTCGAAGTACAAACCCACACTTCATGATTACAGGAGTGCATAATATGGCATACAAGAGACAGTTCTATCCGGGAAACTCTGTTCCTGCCAAAAACAGGCGCAGATACATGGACCCGAAAGTCAAACTGAAGAAACTCCGCGACGTCGCAATGGATGATGTCGTCAGGATCATGGGACACAGGAACCCCGGAGAGGACTACAAGTCCATCCACCCCCCAATAGAGGAGGGAAAGGAGCCCGACTGCCCCATCAGGAAACTCGTCGTCCCCATCGAGGGAGCGAAACACGGAGACCGTGTCAGGTACATCCAGTTCACCGATTCCGTCTACTTCGCACCCATCTCCCCCTACCAGAGGGCATGGATGTACCTCTCCAGGTACAGAGGAGTCGACACCGGAACCCTGTCCGGAAGGCAGATCATCGAGGTCCGTGAGAGAGACCTCGAGGTCATGGCAAAAGAGATGATCGACAACGAGACCTTCGACCCCGCACTCACCGGAATCAGGGGAGCTACCGTTCACGGACACGCATGCCGTCTGGACGAGCACGGACTGATGTTCGATGGCTGGCAGAGGTACATCTGGGACGACGCCAAGAAAGAGGTCGTCTACGTGAAGGACCAGGTCGCCATCCCCCTCGACAGGAAGATCTCCGTCGGAAAGCCCAGCCCCATGGCCGATCTCAGAAAGAGGACCACAATCTTCAGAGCAGACGGCGTTGACATGAGAGATGACAAAGAGGTCACCATGTACGGACTCAGGATCCACAAACTGAGGACCCTTGGTGGATACCAGCCCTGGAAGGTTAAGGGAGAGTGATTACCATGGCAGGAAAAGAGAAGCTGTTCATGGATGCATGCAAGAAGAAATTCAAGGAAGAGCCCACTGACATGTCCACCAAGTACTACTGCTACGGTGGATGGAAGCAGTCCAAATCCAAGGTCGAGTTCCAGAAGGCCGCGGACGAGATCGCCAAAAAGCGTGGAATCCCCATGCTCAACGAGGACATCGGAGTGCCTCTCGGACAGAGGTCCTGGATGCCCTACCAGCTGTCCCACACCGACATCTACGCAGAGGCAGATGACCTGCACTGCGTGAACAACTGTGCTATCCAGCAGGCATGGGACGACATCAGGAGGACCATCCTCGTCGGACTCGACTCCCCTCACCAGACCATCGAGAGAAGGCTTGGAAAGGAGGTCACCCCCGAGACCATCAACTCCTACCTCGAGACCGTCAACCACACCATGCCCGGAGGAGCAGTCGTTCAGGAGCACATGGCTGAGATCAACCCCGCTCTCGTTTACGACTCCTACGTCAAGGTCTTCTCTGGAGACGACGAGCTCATCGATGAGATCGACCCCAGGTTCGTTATCGACATCAACAAGCTCTTCCCCAAGGACCAGGCAGAGCAGCTGAAAGCAGCTATCGGAAAGACCCTCATGCAGGCTGTCCGTGTCCCCACCATCGTCGGAAGGCTCATGGATGGAGCAACCGTCTCCAGGCACGCAGCAATGCAGATCTCCATGGCATTCATCTCCTCCTACAAACTCGCAGCAGGAGAGGCAGCCATCGCTGATTTCGCATACTCCGCAAAACACCAGTCCCTCAACATGGGAACCATGATGCCCGCAAGGCGTGCAAGGGGACCCAACGAGCCCGGAGGAATCCCCTTCGGATACATGGCCGATATCGCTCAGTCCGACCGTGTCAACCCTGACGACCCCGGACGCGCAGCACTCGAGGCAGTCGCCCTCGGAGCAGCTGTCTTCGACCAGGTCTACCTCGGAGGATACATGTCCGGAGGAGTCGGATTCACCCAGTACGCTACCGCAGCATACACCGACAACATCCTCGAGGACTACGTCTACTACGCCATCGACCAGATCAAATCCAGGTACGGCGGCTTCTGCAAGCTCGACCCCAAGAACATGGATGAGGTCATGAAACTCGGAGACGACATCAACTCCTACGCTCTCGAGATGTACGAGAGATACCCCGCCGTCATGGAGACCCACTTCGGAGGATCCCAGAGGGCAACCGTCGCTGCTGCATCCACCGGAATCGCTGGTGCAATGGCAACCGGAGTTGCTGACGTTGGACTGAACTGCTGGTACCTCTCCATGCTCCAGCACAAAGAGAGGACTG
>JBJEIK010000064.1:0-2839 GCA_051876975.1 Candidatus Methanomethylophilaceae archaeon | reverse complement strand
GTCTTGTACTGCCTCAGGATACGGATGGACTCGATGGTCTGGGGCATCAGACCCTCCCTTATGTCGATGACCAGGACGGCGAGGTCGGCGAGAGAACCTCCCCTGGCACGCAACGTGACGAACGAGTGGTGACCGGGCGTATCGATGAAGAGCAGTCCGGGAACACCGAACTTCTTGTTCCCGATGAGCTGTTTGCACACTTTGTAGATGTGATCGATCGGAACCTCCGTGGCACCGATGTGCTGGGTGATCGCGCCGGCCTCCCTGGCCTGAACTGACGTTCCCCTTATACGGTCCAGAAGTTTCGTCTTTCCATGATCAACGTGTCCAAGTACGCTTACAACGGGTTGCCTGATCGCCATGAGCACCACCTAACGGTATGTAAAAAAGGGGTTTGGTGAAAAGTAGTTTGCTATCACTCGTAGATCCACTTGTCGGAGGTCCTGTCGTAGGTGACGAGTTCCTCGGGCTTGAAGAAGATGGAGATCTCCCTCTTGGCGGACTCGGGGGAGTCCGATCCGTGGATGATGTTGAGTCCGGTGACCATCGCGTAGTCGCCGCGGATGGTTCCGGGTGCGGACTCGGAGGGGTTAGTCTTTCCCATCATGTTCCTGCACACGGAGACCGCGTTCTCACCCTCGAGGACCATCGCAAGGACGGGTCCGGAGGTGATGTAGGAGATCAGTGAGGGGAAGAAGGGCCTCTCCTTGTGCTCGGCGTAGTGGTTCTCGGCGGTCTCCTTGGGGATGACCATGAGCTTCATTGCGACGATCTTGAGTCCTTTCTTCTCGAAGCGGGAGAGGATCTCACCGCAGAGTCCGCGCTGGACTCCGTCGGGTTTGATCATGAGATAGGTCTGCTCCATTGCCATGGAAACCTCACTCCTTCTTCTCTGCTGCCTTGAGCCTGGCTGCCTTCTCGATGGCTGCCTTCTCGGTCCACTCGGTTGTCCTGGGGACCCTCTTGAGCTCAATCATGTTCTTGTAGCACTTGTTGGCGTCGAAGAACAGGATGGTTCCGTCCTTCTTGACGTACATCTTGCCGGTTCCGGGCTCGATGGATGCTCCGCAGAAGGAGCACTTCCTAGTAGTGTCGACCATTGGAATCACCTCATGCCCAGTTTCCTGGCTTCTCTGGACGTCTCCCTCAGCATGAGGATGTCGCCCATTCTAACAGGACCCATGATGTTCCTTGTGATGATCCTTCCCTTGTCGCGGCCATCGAGGACACGGACTTTGACCTGGGTAGCCTCTCCGGTCATCCCGGTCCTGCCGATGATCTCGACAACCTCTGAGGGGATGCTGTCAGTGTCAACCATTCAGCTCACCTCAGTTCTTGAGGGCTGCGGCTGCCTGAGCGATCTCATCACAGAGTGCCTTTCCCTTTCCGACATCGATGATTGCGATGGAAGCGGTGGGCTTGTCGAGTCCGATGGCGGTTCCGAGCTCAACCTTGCTGGGGACGTAGACGTAGGGAACGTTCCTCTCCTCGCAGAGTGCGGGCATGTGGGCGAGGATCTCCGGGGGCTCGACGTCGGTGGCCATGATGACGATGGCTGCGGCGCTGCGCTCGACGGCTTTGGTGACCTCGTTGGTTCCCTTCTTGATCTTTCCGCCATCCCTTGCCATCTCGGCGAGAGAGTAGGCTTTGTCTGAGAGCTCTTTGGGTGTCTCAAATTTAACAAATACAGACATTTCAATTACCTCTTTCCAGTGCTCGAAAGCACTGTCATCATTCATCGGCTCTGAAGAGCACGTCGACTATCTGATGCCCGTATTTATTGCTTGTCCTTGTCCCCGAACGGGTCCTCGATGAACCTCTGGAGACGAGGATGGAGCTCGAACGATGAGACCAGCTTATCCAACGGATTCTTGCGTGTGTATATGCCGGCGCAGACGGAGACGATGATGGTTCCGCTGGTGTTGCACAGCATGTCGCGCAGGGTGTCGAAGGGACTGTACTGCATGGTGGTGCCGGTGGTGATGTCAACGATGTACTCGAAGACCTCCCAGTACGCACTGAATCCCAGCATGATCAGTGCGATCATGAGGGACATCTTGGCCCCGGTGAAACTTACCACACCACGGCTGTAGACCTGATAGCACATGAGCGTGTAGAAGACGCACATGGAGACCACGACCGACGAGATGAAGTGTGTCATCGTGTCATAGTACTTGATCAGATCATAGCTCAGCAGCAGGACCCCGTAGGCGTGCAGGAAGATGGCCAGCATGATGACCGACACGAACACCGGAGGGAGCCTGAGCAGACTGTAGCGCTTGAGGATCGTTGGCGCCAGACAGACCACCGCACAGAACACACCCGTGCAGACCTCGTATCCGAAACGGTTGGTGAACAGATACGAGATGATGCTCATCACAGCGATGGCGATGCATACGACAACTGCGATGACATCAGAGTAATCGTATCTCCTGTTCATCTCCTCCCCTCCTCATACAGGATCTCCTTCCCGTGACCCCTCATCAACCTGGTGGTGATCACGGCGAATGCCGCAGATGCGAATGTCGCGACGAAGGGACCGGCCATCATAAGGTTGTTGGAGACACGGTCCGCGGGATCCGGATGCATAGAATCCAGGTTGAACATGTAGTATCCCTCGGAATACAGGTATGCGAACTCGAAGAACAGGCTTCCGACGGAGATGCCCAGGGAGAACATCATGGCGAACAGCACCACCCACCTCTTGGTGAGACGGATGCTGCCGGAGATCATATCCATCCTGGAGATGAACATCAATCCGGACATGAATGATGACAGAGTCATGAAGAATGCGGATATGTACGCCTCCAGACCGACCTTCAGGAAGAAGATGCCGTCA
>JBJEIK010000063.1:0-15325 GCA_051876975.1 Candidatus Methanomethylophilaceae archaeon | reverse complement strand
TGCTCGGCACCCCTGCCGAACTCAAGGAACAGTTCGGGGTGAACACCCTCGAAGAGGTGTTCGTGAAGGCGGTGAAGGGCGCATGAGCGACATAACCAACGTCATACGCAAGGAACTCAGAGAGCTCCTGACCCCGGGATCGGTCATATCCGTTCTGATAATGGTCGTACTGTTTGCCGGACTGGGCGGACTCATAGGCGGCGAGGTCGAGAAGGCACAGGCACTGCCAGTGTTCGGTATCGCCAACGGGGAATACGGCGATGTCACGCTTGAAGACGGATCGGAATGGAGTGCCGCGGACTACCTCAAGATGCTCTACTCCAGCGTACCTGCAGAGGACATTGGCGAATACATCAAGGTCATCGATGTGGATGGGGTCACAGACTACTATGAACTGATGACATCCAACGACATTAATTCACTGATCGTCATAGACAGGTCGTTCTCCGAGAACGTGCTCTACAACCTGTACACCGCATCATCCACCGCGGATCTCAAACCCGTGGTCATCCAGGAATACTACCTCTACGAACCTTCCGGAATGTTCGGATCCATATCCTCGTCAACCGTATCCGCGGTCGTCAGTGGCATGAACTCCGACCTGTCTGGATTCCTCATCAAGAACTGCATAGCACCTGAGAAGGTCTACCAGTTCCTGGCGAACCCCATCACACACGGAGGAGACGAACTCCACACCATCGTGAACGGCGAACCCCATTCCGGAGTCACACCCCAGGACATCGCATCGCAGATCTCCAGCCAGACGATGATGATCCCCATGATCATCATGATCATCATCATGATGGTCGGAAGCATCGTGATTAGCTCCATGGGTTCCGAGAAGGAGAACAAGACCCTCGAGACGCTGCTCACACTCCCCATCAAGAGGACGTCCATCGTCAGCGGTAAGATCATCGCCGCTGCCATCGTCGGATTGGTATACGGTCTCGCATACATGGCCGGTATGAGCATCTACATGAACGCCATGATGGGCCCCACATCATCCGGTATCGACCTGGAGGCACTCGGCCTCGGACTGGATATGCTGGACTGGGTACTGATCGCCCTGTCCATGTTCCTGGCGATCATCTGCGCACTGGGAATCTGCATGATCCTCGGAGCCTTCGCGAAGAACTACAAGTCCGCACAGACGATGACCATGCCACTGAGCATCCTCGCGATGGTACCCATGTTCGTGATCATGTTCTCCGGATGGTATGGATCCGGATCGGTCATACAGGCGATCACATTCGCCATCCCGTTCTCCCACCCGATGATGGCCATGCAGTCCCTGATGTACAGTGACTACACGCTGGTGTTCTCCGGTATAGCCTACATGGCGATATTCGCACTGGTCACGATCCTCATCACGGTCAAACTGTACAACTCCGACATCCTCATCACGGGACTCGGACAGAACAAGACCGTTCAGAAGCTCACCGGAAGGAAGTGAGCCCCCAAACGGCGCCCTTGGGCGCCACTTTACAAAACTTCTTTTTATGTCATCCATATCGTCCGGGCCATGCTCGCAGAGATCGCAGATAAACTCAGGACAGGCAGGAAGGTCGTGCTGGTCCATGGAAACGCGGATATGGATGCGTTGGGATCGGCCTATGCCGTATCCAAGGCATTCGGTGATTCCGACATATTCGCACCCAACAGCCTGGACCGCGTCGCCCGTATGGTGGCGGAGAAGATGGACGTCCATGTTCTGGAGCATTGCGATCTCGGGGACTATGACAAGGTTGTCATCGTGGACACCTCGTCACCTGAGCAGCTTGAAGGGGTCACGGAAGTCCCTCACGATGCGATCGTGATCGACCACCACAAGCCCACCGGGAAATGGGATGTGGAGACGTTCTACTGCGACGACACCAGGACATCCTGCTGTGAGATTATCAAGGAACTGATCGATGCCGCCGGATTAGAGATGACCAGGGACATGGGCCTCATGCTCCTCGGAGGGATGCTCACGGACAGCGGACACTTCCAGTTCGCAAGACCTAGCATGCTCCCGGTGTTCTCCGACATCATGGCGAGATGCAGCATCGACATGGATGAGGCCATGGGACTCACAGAGTCGCCTGTGAGCATGTCCGAGAAGATCGCCATGCTAAAGGCGATAGAACGCACGAGGTTCGACAGGGTCGGAGAGATGATCGTTGCCGTATCCTACGGTGGAAGCTTCGAGGCATCATCCTGCAGGGCCATAATGGCAGCCGGTGCGGACGTCGTGTTCGTCGGTTCCCAGAGGGATGAGAACTTCCGTCTGAGCGCCAGGGCGACACAGGAGGCCGTGAGGAAAGGGATCCATCTCGGGGAGATCATGTCCGGTATCGGGAAGGAGACCATGGCGGATGGCGGAGGACACGGCGGTGCCGCAGGACTCACCGGGATCGGTGACACCGAGGCGATGCTGCACATCTGCATGAGCAGGACCATGGATGTGTTCCGCGAGATAAAGAGACGCGAGATGCTTCAGAAATCCTGACCCTTGGACTGGATCTTATCACAGAATCATTGGAAGATGGGGGTTGATCCCCCTGTTTCCAAGCTCACCTGAGCTTCTTTATGCCTTCGAGGACCTTGAGGAGGGCCTGATAGTTCTCGGGCTTCGCCTCGAAGTACTCCCTGACGGGCCTGAGGGTCTCGGCAAGACCATCCGTCACACCGGACTTGAGGTCCATGGGTGACAGGGATCCACCGAAGTATGCCTCACAGAGGTCCTCGTATGTGGCATAATCGACGGGTCCGCCGTACTTCTCGGGCCTCTCGATGTGCATGGATCCGTTCCTGGGGAAGAGGATGTACTTGCACAACATGAGGACGGGATTCTCCGCCTCGGCCTCCTTCTCGGGGGGACAGTAGGCCTTCTTCATCTTGGCGGCGATCTCGTCCCTTGTGTCATGGATCCTCACGCTTCCGTTGGGGTCGCTCTTGGACATCTTGGACTCCACGGGATCCATCCTGTTGCCTCCCTTCAGACCGGGGAGAAGAGGGGTGTGGAGTGCGATGGGCTTCTTCCATCCGAGCTTGTCGGCGGCATCCCTTGCGAGCATGTGCGCCCTCCTCTGATCGAGTCCGGCGTATGCCACATCCATTCCCATGCAGAATATGTCTGTGGCCTGGAGGATGGGGTAGAACATCTTGGAGGAGTCCACCTCCGCCTCGTCCTCGGACCTTCCCATGATGGTCATGGCCCTCTTGACCCTGGACAGGGATGTGACCTTGGCCACCTTGATGACGGTCTCCCAGTACTGGACCTCGGACACCATCTGGCTGGCGTACCTGAACTGGACCTTGTCTGCGGGAACACCGAGGGCCAGGAAGCAGTCCTCCATGTATCTGGCGCAGGCTTGGATGTTCTCCAGGTTCCCACCCAGCTTGTCATTGATGTAAGCATGCCAGTCGGCCCAGAAGATGGTGACCTTGAATCCTGCATCTGTCAGATCCCTGATCTTCTGCGCGACAAGGACCCATCCGAGATGGACGAGACCAGAAGGCTCGAATCCGATGTACGCGGTGGGTTCATCCTTCTCGGTGAGAAGGGCACGGAGCTCGTCATCGGTGACGACCTCCTCGGTGTTCCTCTTGACGAGGGCCAGCCTTTCGTCTACATTCATGTTATCTAAAGCCGAGAACCGCTAACACTATAATAAAAAGTCTGCATCGCCACACCCATGTCGAGTGCGTTTGGGAGATTGAAGGAGACATTCCTCGCAAGTCCCGTGGTGGATATGAACGGGTATCCGTATTTCGTGAATCCGATCAGCGACGGCATACCTGAGATGGACGCCGCTCTCCTCGGAGAGGTTGTTGATGGATTGGTGGATATCACCTGCTCCGACTGCGACATGATACTGGCGCCCGAGGCCATGGGATTGCCTCTGGCCACCGGGATGACCCTGCGCACCGGGATCCCGTTATCGGTGATAAGGAAGAGACGGTACGGCCTCCCGGGGGAGATCGCCCTGGACCAGACCACGGGATACTCCAGATCGCCCATGTACATCAACGGTGTCTCCAAGGGAGACAGAGTCGTCATAGTGGATGACGTGGTGAGCACCGGTGGAACGCTGAGGGCAATAATCGACGCCCTCATATGCAACGGTGTGGAGGTCGTCGGCGTGTCGGTGGTCTACGACAAATCGGATGACCTGCGTTCCGTGGAGAAGGACCTGTGCGTCCCGATAAGGAGCCTCATACGTGTTGGCGTTGTCGACGGCAGACCCGTCATCCGCGAGTAAGAGTGACCGCACGGTACCGCACTTATAAACCATCATGACGGAACACGTTCCGTGGATCCCGCCATCGTCTCATTCATCATCATAGCTTCATTGATCGGTGCATCCCTTGGAACCTTCACCGGCCTGATGCCCGGGATCCACGTCAACACATTGGCATCGATCATGCTGGTGTCATACCCTGCCATGGAATCGGCCCTTTCCGGACTGGTGGACCAGGACTACATCTCCATCCTCGTCTGCTGCTGCATAATGTCCGCATCCGTGGTCCATTCGTTCGTCGATTTCGTGCCATCGGTCTTCATCGGTGCACCAGATGCCGAGGACTCTGTGTCCATCCTGCCCGGTCACAGGATGGTCCTGCAGGGGAGGGGGATGGCCGCGGTGAGGGCTGCGGCAATCGGAAGCCTCGTTGGATGCTCAGTGGCCATCGCCCTGTCAGTACCCCTGCAGTTCGTGATGTTGAACGGTGCGGAGGATGTGATGGATAGACTGACCCCGCTGGTCCTCCTGGTCGCATCGTCGATACTGATACTGAACGAAGGGAGGAAGGGGAACCTGGTGTGGGGGGTCGTGTGCTTCATCCTATCGGGGGCAATCGGGATGATATGCATGTTCCTGCCGATCCCGTCGGATGGGATACTCGGAGAGGGGACCCTGATGTTTCCGATGCTGACTGGACTGTTCGGCATACCTGTCCTCGTGGAGGCCGCATCCGGGAACGGGATACCCGCCCAGAGGGATGATGAGCACGATCCGGTCGGACTGGTCCCCGGGATCAAGGGGGTTGTGACGGGATGCATCGCAGGATGGTTCCCAGGGATAACCTCGACCGTCGGCGCATCGATGTCCGCATGCTTCATGCCGGAGAACCGTCCGGAGAGGTTCATCTCCACTGTGGCATCCGTGGGGACGGTGACATCCGTGCTGTCCCTGGTGACCCTGTCGGTGTCTGGAAGCGGAAGGTCCGGATCGGCCATCGTCATAGGGGAGATCATGGGGGATGGACTGAGCGGTTTCATGTCCGAGGGGTTCCTCATGCTGTTGATGGCCACCGCCACAGCATCCGTCCTGGGATACGGCCTGACCATATGGGCCGGACGTATTATGTCATCCCTTGTCAGCAGGATAGACGAGAGGATGATGAACAGGGCGGTGATCGTCCTTCTCCTGGTACTGGTCGTTGCTACGACAGGACCTGCGGGACTGATGATACTGGCAGGTGCCGTCGCAGTGGGATTCATACCCAACGCTTGCGGAACCGGCAGGACAGTCCTGTGCGGATGCCTGATCCTCCCGGTCCTTCTGCCGATGTGATGTTAAGTGGATCGGGGTCCGGGACCCCTGTGTTTGAGAATACGGGCTCACTCGAGCTTCGAGTTCGCCTTGGACATGAACTTCACGTTGTCGACGATGAACCTCTCATGGGTTCCGGATCCGACCTCTCCGACCGAATCCCTGACGACCACCGAGAACACCAGCCTCCTCCTGTCGACCTCCACGAGCTCGGTCTCGCATGTGACCTCGATACCGACGGGGGATGCGGCGGAGTGTGCGATGTCCAGATGTGTGCCCACGGTACTGGATCCCTCATCGAGATGGGGTGCAACGCTCTGACTTGCGGTGGCCTCTATGAGTGCGATCATGGCGGGGGTCGCGAACACGGGCAACGTTCCGCTTCCGAGAGCCTCGGCGGTGTTGCTGCTGTCCACTTTCACGGTCCTGGTGCCTCTGATTCCGGTTTCAACCATGAGGTCCGCATATGCCCTCCCCCTTTATTACGGGCGCGATGACATGTTTCATGAACCTGTAATCCAATGACCCGACCATGGGATTGGAAGATGACCTTTACAGCGAGCTCTACGGGCTCAGGGAGTGGCTGAGGTCTGAGAACAGGATGGCCAACGGGAGGATACCCAATGTATGCTCCGATGAGGCCCTCAGGGAGATGGCCCAACGTGTCCCCACCAAGGTGGAGGATTTCTCCGCGATAGTCGGAGTGGGTCAGAGGTTCGTGGAGCAATACGGGGAGGAGTTCCTCAACATCACCAGGAAGTACGCCATAACGGCGGCCAACGGATCCAACATAGACGAGGAAGCTGCCAAGACCCTCAGGGAACTGGAGAAGAAGCTCATCAACATCAGCAGGAGCAACCGTCTTCTGTTCCAGGGGAAGATATCCCGCAAGAACACATTCGACCTGATGAGCCTGCCGAACGTCGATGTGATGAGCCTCCTGTTCGGCAGGAAGAGGGTCCTCAAGCTCTGCGACTCCGCCAAGAGCGCGGAGGATGCGAAGGTCTACAAGCATCTCAACGAGATCATACGCGAGGTCAACAGGGAGCTGAGGGACAAGGGACAGTACGACCTGTACATCGGATACCCGTTCGTCCAGGGGAAGATGCCCAACGACGACTTCGACATCCGTGCCCCGTTGGCACTGTTCCCTGTCATCCTGGAGAAGGATTCCCGCACCATCACGCTGTCCATCGACAACTCCCGCGATGCGATGTACAACAACACGCTCATCCTCGCATACATCAAATCCACCGGGAAGAACATCCCGCTACCCAACAACATCATCGAGGACTACACGGGGGAGACGTTCATGGACGGACTCGTGGAGTTCTACAGGTCCAGCGGCATCAAGGTCGATTGCAACTACGGCCTGCCCGTGCAGTTCGTGGACTACAAGGCCGGGGAGTTCCCGAAGTACCTGGCGGGCGACATGGAGGTCGTCCCGAACGTCGTCCTCGGGAAATACCCCACATACTCCAGTTCGATCCAGAGGGATTTCGACGGGATGCTCGCTGGTAGGGAGATCAACGGAATCCTCAACGACCTGGTCATCGACCTGGACAAATCGGACTTCCTGTCCGATCTGCCGGCACCCCTCTCCGAGACGGAGATCAAGGACAGGGGCATGGAGGCCTCCGAGAGGGACCTGGTGTACATCAACTCCCTCAACAGCGCCCAGGAGAACATCCTGACCGCCGTAAACAAACAGGACGAGATCGTCGTCCAGGGACCTCCGGGGACCGGGAAGTCACAGGTCATCACCGGTCTGATCACATCCGCGGTGATGAAGGGAAAGACGGTCCTCATGGTGTCCGAGAAGAAGACCGCACTGGACGTGGTCTACTCCCGCCTCGGGAACCTGGCCAGATACTGTCTACTCATCGACGACGTCGGAAACAAGGATCTGTTCTACAAGCAGCTGGACGGCATGCTCAAGAACTCCGGCCAGAAGAAGGGTGCGGACATCGATCACATCTCCGACAGCATAGACAAGGACGTGGCACTCCTGGACAACATAGCCAAGATCATGTACAGTCCCTGCGACTTCGGCATCGAGCCGTACAAGCTGTACTCCATGGACAGGTGGCTCGACCTCAATGACAAGCGCCAGTTCGATGAGTATAGGATCCTGAAGGAGAACATAGACACGAAACTCCTGTCCCTCAGATACCCGGACGTGCATGAACTCCACAGGAAGTTCACCGACCCGGTCCTGATGCGCAACTTCGACGAGTACATGGACATGACCGCCAAATACCCGTGGATGACCCAGATGAAGCCCGAACTCTCCGAGTACAACATCGGGGAGATGAAGGCGGACCTCATCGAGCTTGAGAAGCAGATAACCGAGTTCAATTCCAAGGGATTCGTGGGCAAGCTGTTCTCCAAGGGTAAGGTCACCCGCGAGGCCACCATGATGGCGGACAAGTACTTCGCCAACTACAACGAGCACACGCTCCAGACCATAAAGAACGACCCGCGCAGGATGTTCGAGGGATTAGACTGCTACGACACCTATGCCGCCAGGTCCACGGTCTACAACAGACTGTCCGAGAACGAGAAGACGTACGGGTCGGATATCATAGGGGTGTCGTCCGAGACCAAGATGCCCTACTCCGACAGCAACGACAGGATCTTCAACTGGATCCTCAACGACCATCTGCAGAGGTTCGACGCATCCCACAAGGACATCATGCAGGAGATATGGGATTTCGACAGCATCATATCCGACATGGACAGGAAGATATCCGAGAAACGCGACCTGTCCAGAGACAAGGTGGAGGAGATCTTCCAGGAGAACCTGAAGTACATCTCCGAGTCCAAGAGACGCGGGGACATCAACAGGATCATCGAATCCAAGAGGAAATGGAACCTGAACAAGTTCATCAACCGCTACGGATACGAGCTGTTCAAAGGGGTCCGCGTATGGCTCCTCACACCCGAGGTCGTGTCGGAGATCCTTCCCCTGGAGATGGGCATCTTCGACCTCCTGATCTTCGATGAGGCATCCCAGATGTATGTCGAGAAGGGTATCCCGTCGATATACCGCGCCAAGAAGGTGGTGGTCGCAGGGGACCACAAACAGCTCAGACCCTCGAGCCTCGGAACCGGCAGGATCGAGTACGAGAGCGACGAGGAGGACCTGGACGACGTCGTGTCCGCGGCGTTGGAGGAGGAATCCCTGCTGGACCTCGCGAGGGCAAGATATGACAGCATCCTGCTGAACTTCCACTACAGGTCCAAGTACGAGGAGCTGATCGCGTTCTCCAACTACGCCTTCTACGGAGGCAGACTGTACGTGTCGCCCAACGTGGTGGAACCGCCCAGACCGCCCATAGAGGTGTTCAGGGTCAACGGACTCTGGGAGGACAAGGCGAACGTCGCGGAGGCGGAGAAGATCGTCACCCTGCTCAAGGAGTTCTTCCTCAACAGGAGGAACAACGAGACCGTGGGAATCATCACGTTCAACGCATCCCAGAGGGACCTGATCAACGATATGATCGATGAGGAGTGTGCGAAGGACGCTTCCTTCGGCAAGATGGTCGCCGACGAGATGAAGAGGTTCGACAACGGAGAGGACGTGGGACTGTTCATAAAGAACATCGAATCCGTCCAGGGAGACGAGAGGGACGTCATCATATTCTCCATCGGATACGCCAAGAACTCCGAGGGCAAGCTGATGCAGAGGTTCGGATGGCTCAACAACCGCGGAGGGGAGAACCGTCTGAACGTCGCCATATCCCGTGCCAAGCTCAAGATCCTCATCGTCACATCCTTCGATCCAGAGGATCTGCAGGTGGAGGAGACCAAGAACGAGGGGCCCCGCATCCTCAAGAAGTACCTGCAGTACGCCAGGGCGATCAGCGACGGCGACAGGGAACTGGCCGATTCCATCCTGCACTCGTTCGGAGACGACAGGTGGGTGGACAACGAGGAATATGACTCCGGCAAGATCGCCGACAGGGTCTACAGCACCCTGATCCGCAAGGGATATACCGTGGAGAGGAACGTGGGAATCGGAGGATACCAGATCGACCTGGCCGTCAAGCAGAACGACAGATACATCCTGGGAATCGAGTGCGACAGCCGCCTCTACGAGCTCTCGTCCTCCACCAGGGAGAGGGATTACCACCGCCAAAAGTACCTTGAATCCAGAGGATGGAAGATCCACAGGGTGTGGACCCCCGGCATGTGGAAGGATCCCGAGAAGGAGATCGCCCGCATCATCGAGGCCATCGAAAGAGACGGATGAGTTCCGTCGAAACGAGGGGTTTTCCCCTCAACCTTTCCCGTTATTCTTCATGTAAGCCATCCCCCAATCGAACATCGCCGATATCAGCGGGATGACACTGCAACCCAGTTCCGTGAGCGAGTACTCCGTCCTCGGAGGCATCTCCGAATAGGCCTCCCTGTGGATGAGTCCATCATTCTCCATCTCCCTGAGCTGTTTAGACAACATCCTGGGTGTAGCCTCCGGGACGATGCGCTGTATCTCTCCGAACCTGCGGGACGATCCGTTCAGATACCATATGATCACGGGCTTGTACTTCCCGCCGAGGACCCTCTGTGTTGCCCTGATAGGACATCTCTCCACATCGATGCAGACGTCATCGCCCACACTATCATCCGTGATACCACCTTCCTTGCAAGGCACTGTCCTACTCATATAATCCGATGGGGATAACGGTGATAGGTGAAAAACATGAGTTTCATGGACCTAGCGCAAAAAAGGTATTCGTCCCGCGAATACAAGGATACCCCTGTGGAACAGGAGAAGATCGAGGCCATTCTGGAGGCCGGAAGGATCTCCCCCACGGCGGTGAATGCACAGCCCGTGAAGGTGATAGCCGTCAGGACCCCCGAGGGCCTTTCGAAGATCTCCGAAGGTGCGAACATCTACGGTGCGCCCCTGGCGTTCATCGTGTACGCCGACAGGACCAAGGCATGGGTCAGGAAGTACGACGGAATGAACTCCGCCGAGATAGATGCATCCATCGTGACCACACAGATGATGTACGAGGCCACCGACCTCGGACTCGGATCCGTTTGGATATGCTACTTCGATCCGGAGGTCATCTGCAGGAACTTCGGACTCGGTGGAGATCTGGTCCCAGTGAACATACTGGCGGTCGGATACAGTGGGGACACGACGTCCAGGAACCATGGAAACCGCATTTCGGATTCCGACTTCTTTAGATATGAATGATTTAGGCATGTCTAAATAAATGTAACATAATGGCGACAATATGTCTAAGACAGTTTTGAAGATAGAGGGAATGATGTGCGAGGGTTGCGTTAAGACCGTGAAGGAGGCGCTGGAGAACCTGTCCGGCACCACATCGGTCGATGTGAACCTGAAGAAAGGCACTGCCACCGTGGAACACGACGGGGTATCGGACGAGACTCTGATCGGAGCCGTCGTGGATGCGGGATTCAGAGCATCCGTAAAACACGGACTGTTCTCATGAAGACACGCGTATTCAGAATAGGTGGCATGTCATGTGCCGCCTGTTCGGGTAGGATAGAGAAAGCCGTCGGCAGCGTCCCCGGAGTGGAATCCGTGGATGCCAACTTCGGGAACAACACTGCCACAGTCACATACGACGGGACGGCCGCATCCGATGAGCTCATACGCAGGGCCGTGGAGTCCGCAGGCTACACCCTGATAAGCGACGACCGCGACGAGGCGGAGAGACAGGAGAAGGCGGCACTGAAGGTGCAGGGAAGGGACCTGGCGATCGCCATAGCGTTCACCATCCCGCTCAGCATCGTGGCCATGGGGCCCATGTTCGGTCTGGGGATACCGCTGGACTCACTGCCCTACTGCGTATTGCAGATACTTCTGTGCATTCCGATAATGTACTCCGGGAGGCGTTTCTACCGCAAGGGCCTCCCGGCACTACTCACCAAAAGCCCCACCATGGACTCACTGGTGTCCCTGGGAACGCTGGCATCCCTGGCCCTGGGATTGTACAACACCGCGCTGGTGGCCGGAGGGGACATGCATGCCATGCATTCCCTGAGCTTCGACTCGGTGGGAATGATCATCGCCCTTGTGAGCATAGGGAAATACATCGAGGCCAGATCCAAATCCAGCACAAACGACTCCCTCAGGAGACTCCTGTCCATGGCACCGGCCGAGGCCACTGTCCTCAGGGATGGTGTGGAGATGCGCATACCCTCCTCGGAAGTGGTCGTGGGGGACATCATGCTAATCCGTCCGGGAGAGAAGGTCCCCACCGACGGAACCGTGGTAGACGGTGAATCCTCAGTGAACGAATCCATGCTCACTGGAGAGAGCATCCCGGTCACGAAAAGGGCAGGAGACGTCATCTATGGAGCCACCGTCAACGGTTCGGGAAGCATCCGCGCCAGGGTGGAGAAGACCGGCGAGGACACCGTCCTTTTCCAGATCGCAAGGATGATGGAGATGGCCCAGGGGACAAAAGCCCCTGTGGCCAACATAGCCGACAGGGTGGCAGCGGTGTTCGTACCGGTGGTCATCCTGATAGCCGTCGCATGTTTCATCGGATGGTTCATAACCGGACGTGACGTTCAGTTCTGTCTCACCATCGCGATATCGATCCTGGTCATATCCTGTCCGTGTGCCCTTGGCCTCGCCACACCGTTGGCGATAGTTGTGGGAACGGGGAACGGATCACGCCACGGCATACTGTACAAGACCGCATCATCACTGGAGGCGGCGGCCAGGGTGGACACGGTCGTCCTGGACAAGACCGGCACGATCACGAGGGGATCCCCCGAGGTCGACGGAATACACACCTCCATGGATGAAAACAGATTCATCGGTATGGTGTCAGCGGCGGAATCGGATTCGGAACACCCCCTTGGAGAGGCGATCGTCAGATATGCGAGGTCCAGAGGGGTGGAGATCCCCGAACATACAGGGTTCTCATCCTCTACCGGAGGAGGGGTGTCATGTCAGGTGGACGGATCCCGTGTGGTCGTCGGCAATCGCAAGTTCCTCGAGGAGAACGGGGTAAACGTTCCTGATGATGCCGAATCGTGCATCACCGGAGGGCGCACAGGGATGATGGTCGCCGTGGACGGGTCCTTCATGGGAACCGTGACGGTTTCCGACCCCGTCAGACCGGAGAGCGCTGATGCCGTGGCATCCCTGAAAGGGGATGGGATACGGGTGATGATGGTCACAGGAGACAGAAGATCCACAGCGGAGACCATAGCGACCGAGGTCGGGATAACCGAGGTCCATGCCGAGACAAAGCCGGGCGAGAAACTCGACATAGTGAAGAGACTGCAGATCGGTCAGGCCCGCGTGGCCATGACCGGTGACGGGATCAACGATGCCCCAGCACTCACCCAATCGGATGTCGGGATAGCTGTCGGATCGGGAACCGACATCGCCATGGAGTCCGCCGACGTCATAATGATGAACGATGACCTGCGCAGCGTCCCTGCTGCGTTGGAGATCGGTCGTTCAACACTCCGCAACATCAAGCAGAACCTGTTCTTCGCATTCTGCTACAACGCGGTCTGCATCCCCATAGCGGCCGGACTGCCAGTCCTGCTGGGATACGACGGACTGGTCCATCAGATGCCCATGCTCTCGGCGGCGGCCATGTCGTTGTCATCGATATCGGTCGTGACGAACGCCGTGCGCATGCGCGGATACGAACCTCCTGCACTCAGGAAAGACGTGCGGAGGTGACCTTCAGGGTGCCGCTCCCCCGGGACCACTCGGTCTCGGTGGAGACGATCTCCAGGGGACGGGAGTGCATCGGAGAATCCAGGGTCATGGATTCGTACTCCCCTCCCTCACCCATTATGCTTATGCCGTACTTCTCGCGGAGGACCTTGAGCTCCGCCACGGCATCCGCATCGATCTCGCGCCCCAACCATGTGTCGTCGAGACCCTCGGCGTAGCAACCCACGATGACGGCCCTGATTCCGGACCTCAGGAACTCATCCATGACCAGGTCCTGGTCCTTCCTCCACAGGGGCGTGATGACCTTCAGTCCAAGTTCCCCGCAGACGATGTTCATGCGGTCCCATTGGTAATCGGACCACACGGCACCTGTGACGACACCCTCGACGTCCAGACCCTCCAGGGCCCTACGGAGCCCCTCCATATCCCCCTCCTCGGAACCGGTGCTGGGTGCGGTCACCAGCTTCTTCCCCATGGATTCCGCCATCAGGGGGACCACGTCCAGATTGGGGGTGTGGAATATCCACGAGGCGGCATCCTCGGGCATCACGTTCACGATGTACGGAACCTCGTGTCCCATCTGCTCCGCGAGATACAATGCGAATGTCGAATCCTTACCGCCCGAATAAAGGGATGCTAGCCTCATCACCCGTCCGTACGACCGCATCCTATATAGCCGATTTCAACGGGACGTGCAACAGTTTTTACTTGAAATCCACATAACAGCGAACCAGGACGGTTCGTCCGGAAGTGGATTCATATGACCCTCGATGCAGCTGCAATGAAGAAGATCGTCGCCGAGGAGGCAGTCAACAGATACGTCAAGGACGGAATGAACGTGGGACTCGGCACAGGGTCCACCGCATACTACGCCATCAAGAGGATCGGAGAGCTCGTCTCCCAGGGATACAACCTCACATGCGTCGCCACATCCGTTCAGAGCGAGGACCTGGCGAAGGAATGCGGCATCAAGGTCGTCGGCGTCGATGACGTGGACAAACTGGATGTCACCATCGACGGGGCCGACGAGGTCGATCCCAAGATGCAGCTCATCAAAGGGTTGGGAGGGGCACTCCTCAGGGAGAAGATCGTCGCAGCCGCCACTGTGAATGAGATCATAGTCGCCGATGATTCCAAGCTCGTCGAGAAACTCGGAACCAAGGCTCCACTCCCCGTGGAGGTGCTGATCTTCGGTCATGAGCACACGAAGTTCGCCCTCGAGAGACAGGGATGCAAGGCGGAACTCAGGATGAAGGATGGGAAGCCTTTCGTAACCGACGGCGGGAACTACATCTACGACTGCAGGTTCGATGGCATCGACAACCCGTTCTTCCTGGAGTCCAGGATAGATGTCATCCCGGGCGTGGTCGAGAACGGACTCTTCCTCAACACCGCCTTCGACGTCCTGATCTGCGACGGCGACGGGAACGTCACCTCGATGAACGACAAACTCTCACACTGAACGTGGAACAAGGGGGCTCCGCCCCCGACCACCTTCTCAGAAACAGGGACATGCGGATGCGATGCGACGCAGGTCCTCGGCACCTTCCCTTATGTTATCTATCTCCGCATCACCCAGACGCTCGACCTCATCGACTATCGACGAGAACGGGACTGACAACTGATAGATGTGTCTCGGACGACCTTTGGTCTGGGTGGGTATTATCTCCGTACGGATCCAACCCCTGCCTGTGAGCTCCCTTATGGCAGAGGACACTCCCGACTGACCGATACTGAGGGAATTCTCTATCTCGATCGATCTCACGCGACCTCTCTCAGCGATAAAGATGAGCACTCTCGCACCCACCTTGCTGACACCGATGCGGACCAACAGGTCCAACCCTGAGCCGATTTGCCCATCCATTGAATACCGTGTTATCAACATTCTATTTAAAAATTGTGTAATTTACACGAAATATCATGATAATAATGTATCATTTGAACATAATAACAGATTAATTGTGTACAAATATCTAATTCAATTCGAATGGGAAAGGATAAGAACAGGAGCCCCATCACAGCACCATAGAGGACATGCGGACCCTCGCGGGCGCATCCTATTATAAAATAGGAAAAGGGCATATTGGGAGCTGAT
>JBJEIK010000062.1:0-2885 GCA_051876975.1 Candidatus Methanomethylophilaceae archaeon | reverse complement strand
TGCCCCTCTGCACGGCAGAGGGGACTATTAAATCAAGAGGGTCCTGAATAGTTACGATCTTGGAAAAACAGATCATGATACCGATCTTCATCTCGGCAAGGTTCTTCTGAGTGATGATAAAATGATCACTCATGAGATGAAACCTCCGCCAGATAATCATTGAAGATAACCTCGGGTCCATCGACTCCAGGCAAGGATTTGACAAGAGGCCACAAAATGTTTCCGTGCACATGAAGCGGATTATTGCATCGTTCTGTGAAATATCGCTATGCTCGGATATTATCAGAGAAACATCTGCTGCGACATCTGCAGGATCCACAACCCTTTTTACAGGCATTTCTTCAACCTCCATACTTTCAATGAACTGTACATACCTTTACATTTTTCGAATACGACCTGTAGCCCATATTTAAATACGTATATTACCAACCAGCACCGTTGAAATAAACGCCGACCATTCACACCCCTGATGTATATAGACTCCCACTTCATAGAATCGGACCTCAGGAGATTGTTCGGACTGCAGATTTATGAGGATGCCGAGGCCATTGGCAGGAAGAAACTCATCACCGGAAATACGGACTTGGGAGGGAGGATATCCATCCGCACGGTGTCTGAGAACGGAGATGATCATGTCGTCCTGATCAGAAGGTATCCACAATACATCATGTTGGACTGCGATTGCTCACCCCACAAATGCATCCACATCGCAGCAGCCCTCATCGATGAACTGCACAATGAGGAGAACATCGATGAAAATGAAGATGACGAAGAGATCATCGATGACCTGGAATCACGCATAGAGGATCTCGTATCCGATATCACCGAAGATTCCGATTACGATGAGGATGCCAACTACTATGAGGACTGGGAGATTAGAAAGTACGGACTGGAGAACAACAACGATGAAGTTGAATATGACTACACCAGATCCCTGATCAAGGATATCGTCTCCGAGGTATCCGATCCAGATACAGCGATATTACTATTGGACGACCTCATCACGGCGATTTCCAAGATGGAATTCGACAATGGCGGCTTCGAAAGGGCATTTGATGAGTGTAAGGATGATATACGTAACCTGTTCACGCACATAGGCAAAGATACTCTGACTGAGATCCTAAAAAACAGATCGTACATGGCCGATTCGATTTACAAAGAACATCTCAAGGCGGTACCCGGAAAGGTCAGGGAGGATTCGTATTCTGTCATCCTGAAGGACGGAGATGTCGGAAACAATGCAAAGGAGATGTTCTTCGAGAACGGCGATTATGAAAGGTACATCGAAAGTTGCGATAATAGGACAGACTCCATCATCCGTGTTGTCGATAAACTGAGATCCGATGGAAACATGACCAAAGCATCACACTTCGCCGCCATGCTGATCGGAAGATCCGATTGGTATGGAGACAAGAAGATAGCAGACACACTATCGGCGAACGGATACAGGGAGGAGGCTGCTGAGATATACCTCAGGATCTTCGAGAGATCACCCTCCGACGAGTTGATATCACTCATCGAAAAGAACTCCAAAAAACTGGACACACAAGAAATTCTCCGGAAACTGATGGACAGGACGGCTGGATCCCCCGATTACAATATCTCGACATTGATATGCCTCACAGATAACGGATGTGCATCCGATGTGGATGGATATATCAGGGATGTGGGATTCTCCCCGAGGAAACAAACATTCGGATCCATCGATGCTTCCCTGCTTAGGACACTCTGTTCCAAACTTCTCGAGAAAGGCTTTCCGGAATCTTCTGCCATTCTCGGACGCGGCCACATCCTATCGATCTTGAAATCGAAGGATTCAGACAGATACTCTGAGGCGGTATCCACTCTGAGATTCATGGATTCAAAGGTGGAATTCGAAACATTGCCTATCAACCACTCCGCATTCAAGAATGGACTGCGGATGGATTATCCCAAACTGAGGAAATTCTGGGGATTGTACAACGGGACGTGGAGATGATGACAGACAGGGCATACAGGACACGCGACCACCTCGACGATTACAGGAGCAGATGTGTTGAATGCGGTAGTTGCAGGGAGGTCTGTCCCTCTTACAGGAACGGCGGATGCGACCCCATGGCCGTGATGATGGGTGACAACTCCAAGGTATGGGACTGTGTCGGATGCGGGAACTGCACCAAAGTATGCGAGTTCACAGACCCCAAGACAGTCATGTTGGCCGTTTACAGCATCAACATCGACAGACCTGTGGCCCAGTGCTTCCGGGACACAGGCATGTCCAGACCGATCGAGGACCTGCCGGCCAGGAGGGAACTGCCTCCAGAATGGACCGGCGACGACCTGTACGTCATGCCCGGTTGCATCGTAAACTGCCTCGCACCCCATCTGGAATCCGCCTCCGCTTCGGCACTGAAGAACATGGGTGTGAGGGCATCCGAACTTCCGGGACACACATGCTGCATGTATCCGATACAGTTCGGGATCATGACCGATTCCGAAAGGGAGGACTACCGTCAGAAGATGGCGAGGAACGCCGATGGAAAACGGATCCTCACACTCTGTGCCGGATGCAGCGAGCTGATGGTCAGGTCCGAAATCGACTGCGAGCACGTGATCCCGTTCCTCCACAGGAACATGAACAGACTTCCAAAAATGGAAAAACCGCTCAAGGTGTCCGTCGAACCGGGATGCTCCTCGTTCGAGAACGCCTCCCTGATGACAGATGTCATCCGCGCACTTGGATGCGAACCTGTCGGGAACGAACCGGGATGCTGCGGGAAAGCGTCAAGGAAGGTCGCGGAACCTCTGATGAAAGAGAGGCAGAAGGCGGCGGCGGATGCGGATGTCATCGTGGTGGGATGTCCGATGTGCTACACCAGATACGACTCGTGGCCCGAGGGCAAACC
>JBJEIK010000061.1:0-2885 GCA_051876975.1 Candidatus Methanomethylophilaceae archaeon | reverse complement strand
AAATGCGACGTGCTGATGAAGAACGCCGAGAACGAGGAGGAGGACAAGGTGCTGTTCGGGAAGAACGCGGCCGTGTTCATACCCAGGGAACACGGCAGGTATGATGAGGAGAACTTCCTCCAGATCGATTCCGAACTCTCCGAGTATCTGAGAAGGGCACTCGGCGAGAACTTCATCCAGATGGTGAACGGATTCAAGGAGCACTGCTTCTTCGCTGTGTCCGCACTGGGATGCAACCCTGTGGGAAGCAGCCTGCCCAGGGGAGTGTCGCCGATAAGGGTCGAGGACCCATTCATATGGCTGCTCAACAGGGAGGGACTCAGATGAACGAGAACAAGATCAAGAACTTCCTCGTCAACGGTTTCACGATCAAGGAGGGTGCGGGGGAGATCCCCGTGGACATCGCGGAGACGGAGGAATACGTGGAGGATGCGGATGGATCCGATTACGACGGAGAGGTCTGCATAGACGTCACGGAACCCGCCCCGGAGAACGAGGACATGAAGGAGATCCGCAGCGAGCTCCTGAAGATCAGATACATCCTGGAGGACCTGAAGGACAGGGAACCCGCACCCGCGGAACCCCAGCCCGTGAAGGTCGAGATGCCGGACATGTCCGCATACCTCACATCCAGGGAGCAGATGAAGACGCTGACCGCATCCCTCGACAAAAGGGATGCGGACACATCCAACAAGAACCTGGTGAAGGCCATGGAGCAGATCTCCGTGATGAGGGAGGACTTCTTCAAGCTCTGCCAGGGGATGAGGGGACGCATCAAGGACATGACGGCGGAGGATGTGCTGTCATCGTTCGAGGCCTACAGCGTCGACATGGAGAACATCCTCACCGACGGAGGGGTCTACATCGGGCCCTTCCCATACGAGAAGCTCAACACACTCCACCAAAGGATCATCGGTGTTGTACCGACCGATGACGAGGAGAAGAACGGTATGATCGCCGAGAGGATCTCGGACGGATACAAGATCGGGAACAAGGTCCTGCTGAAGGAGAAGGTCACGATCTACAGGTACACCGAGTCAGCGAAGGCCGATGAAACGACTTCAGAAACAGTTTCAAACAAGAAAACCGAAGAAAAAACAACCGAGAGACAGGAGGAAGAAGAATGAGTGAGTATTGCATCGGTATCGACCTCGGTACGACCTATTCGTGCCTTGCATATATCGACGAGGATGGGGACCCCGTTGTGGAGAAGAACTTCGAACAAGAAGACACAACACCCTCAGTCATCCTCTTCAACGAGAACGGCGAGATCATCGTCGGATCACCCGCCAAGGACATGGCAATGATGTATCCCCCCGAGAGGATCATCACCGCCATCAAGAGACAGATGGGAACTGACTACGAAGTCGATATCGACGGCGAGAAATACAACCCCATCATGCTCTCCGCGGTCATCCTCAGGAAGATGATCAACGACTTCAACGAGAACCACGGCTGCGACGTCAAGAAAGCAGTCATCACCTGTCCCGCATACTTCGGTCAGAATGAGAGGGACGCCACCAAGACCGCCGGAACCATCGCCGGTCTGGACGACGTCACCGTCATCAACGAGCCCACCGCCGCTGCCATCTCGTTCGGATTCGGAAACGCAGCCGATGGGAAGAAGAGGGTCCTCGTCTACGACCTCGGAGGAGGAACATTCGATGTCACCGTCCTCGAGATCGAGGGCAGCGCATTCACCGCTGTCGCCACCGACGGAGAGAGGTTCCTCGGAGGAAAGGACTGGGATGCCGTCATCTCCAAGATCATCAAGGAGAAGGTCTCCGAGGAGTCCGGAGTGGACATCGAGACCCTGGACGAGGATGAGGAGATCAGACAGAGCCTGGTCAACGACTCCGAGACGATCAAGAAGAGGCTCTCCACCGCAGAGTCCACCAAGGGAACCCTGACCGTCGAGGGACAGAAGGTCGTCTACACCATCACCCGTGACGAGTTCGAGGCGGCATCCGCTGGACTCATCCAGAAGACCGTCGAGGTCATCGACAAGGTCCTTGCCTCCAAGGAGTTCACAATGGGAGACATCGATGAGGTCGTCCTTGTCGGAGGATCCTCCAGGATGCCCCAGGTCAAGAACGCCATCGCCGCCAAGTATCCCGACGCCAACATCAAGGTCTTCGACCCCGACCAGTCCGTCGCGAAGGGAGCGGCCATCTTCGCCAAGTCCAACGCACTGATGCCTGCCGACGCACCCGTCGATCCCCAGACAGGAGCACCCGCAGAGCCCGTCGAGGGAGTCCTCAGCGTCCACAACGTCCTGAGCAAGACCTTCGGAATCAAAGCCATCTACGAGGATGGAACCGAGATGATCTCCAACATCATCTTCAGGAACGAGGTCCTGCCCATCGAGTCCATCAAGACCTACTACCCCGTCGACGACGGTCAGTCCACCATCAAGGTCGAGATCTACGAGGATGCGGCGGTCAACGATGCCGACGGAAAGAAGACGGCCATCATCGACGGAGCCCCTGTCGGAGAGTTCATGATGGAGCTGCCCATGGATGTGACCAAGAACACACCCATCACCGTGAAGTTCACAGCGACCGACGAGGGAATCCTCATCGCATCCGTGGACTGCATGGAGCAGCACACGGACTATCAGATCGAGAACGACCTGAAGATGTCCGAGGAATCCATCGCCAAGTCCCAGGGACTCATGGAGAAGGTCACCAACGGAAACTGATCCGATCAAAGGGGCTACGGCCCCAAACCCCTTTCTTATCCATCCTGACTTCGACACTTCCCTATAATAGAGTAGGGTCCGATGGACATCAGTCCATCGGTTGCCCTCTCACACCACCGTACGTGCCGAACGGCATACGGCGGTTGGTCCACCTTTCCTTAACCGCTTCCCAATCGTCCATGAG
>JBJEIK010000060.1:0-2906 GCA_051876975.1 Candidatus Methanomethylophilaceae archaeon | reverse complement strand
AGTTCGGAAGGCGTCTCGGTTGCAGAGGTATCAAGGTCGGGCCTCAGAAAACGTTCTCTGAAGCGGTCGACGAGATATTGACGTCATGCGGGTCTGTTTGATCGACGAATTCACCCGTCTCTTTCGTTCTGAACGAATACGAACGAATGTTTCCATGATCTGAATGTGATCTACGATCGCAGGTTTTGGAAACTGAAGACTGGATGACTCAGATCACATCCAGGACGGTGTTTTTGAAGACCCTTGAAGAATCGATTATGAACGAATACGGTCGAATGCGAGGTCTTGTTTCAGCCCAGTCATCGTCATTTACAGTCGTATGGATGCAGACATCACCCGTATCCGGCGTTTTTTGATGACCATGTCGCAAGTTATCTATATGCGCACGCGTGTGCGCAATCCGGTGTAATGGCATGTATGTTATCTCCCTGATTGTGAAGAACGAGTTCGGCGTCATGCAGAGAGTCATGGGCGAGTTCACTCGCAACAAGATCAACGTGGAGACAATCGTCGTGGGCAAATGCGAGCTCAAGGGAAAGTCCCGCATCGTCCTTTCCGTTGTCGACAAGGACGTCGCCGAGATCGCCATCGGGAGACTCCAGAAGCTCCAGGATGTCTACGACGCAGAGCTGGTCCCGGAATCCGGCCAGTCGGCATACGCGCTCCTTTCCACATCCAGCGGAAACGTCGGTGTCGTCGGCGGATCCGACCAGGTCGAGGAGCTCATCGACCGTAGCAAGCCTGACAGGTACGTCAAGGCATTAAACGCCCTTTGATACAACGAATCACATTCCAAGGTGTTCACAATGGATAAGACAGAGAAGATCTGGCTGAACGGAAAACTCGTTAACTGGGAGGATGCGAAGGTCCACGTCCTCTCCCACGCCCTCAACTACGGAACAGGAGTCTTCGAGGGGATCAGGGTCTACCACACCCCCAAGGGACCCGCAATCTTCAGGCTCAAGGACCACGTCAAGAGGCTCATGGACGGATGCAAGATCATGGGAATCGACCTGGTCTTCGACGGCAAGGAGTATGGATTCGACGATCTGATGGATGCCATCAAGGACACCGTCAGGGCCAACGGAGATGCAGTCGACTACGTCAAGCCCTGCGTCTTCCTCAGCGGAGAGGAGGTCGGACTCAACCCCGTCGGTGTCCCCGCCTCCATGGCGATCACATGCATCCACATGGGAGCCTATCTGGGCAAGGACTCCAGCGCGGGAGCCAAGCTCATCACATCCTCATGGCACAGGCCCGACAACCTCTGCGGACCCGCAGGGGCCAAGGTCAACGGAGCCTACGTCACCTCCACCCTCGCCAAGAGGGAGGCCGTCCGTCAGGGCGCCAACGAGGCTGTCATGCTCAACTCCGTCGGACATGTCGCCGAGTGCACCGGTGAGAACATCTTCATCTACAGGCACGGGAAGATCCTGACCCCCGCGGTCGCAGAGTGCATCCTCGAGGGAATCACCAGGGGATCCATCATCCAGGTCGCCAAGGACATGGGATACGAGGTCATCGAGACAGAGGTCTCCAGGTCCGAGCTCATCTCCGCCGATGAGGTCTGGATGACCGGAACCGCGGCCGAGATCGCACCCGTCACCGTCATCGACGGAAGGCAGATCGGAACCGGAAAGATCGGAGAGGTCGCAACCGGAATCCACGCCAAGTTCCATGACATCGTCACCGGCAAGGACCCCAAGTACGAGGCCTGGCTGGACTACGTCAACTGATGATGATCGCACAAACCCCTTACCCCTTCAGGGGTCATCCTTTCTGTTCCGTCGTTACACGACGATTGCCGTATCTCTATAGAACTCTTGAAATACGGGAGGACCTATGAATCGTCCGATAGCCCATGCCCGGAAGCTGCACAGTCGTCATTCCCACTTACAACGAGGAGAAGAACATAGTCAATATGGCCAAGTGCCTGAGGGAGATGTATCCCGATTTCAAGATCATGTTCATGGACGACAACTCCACGGACCGTTCCAAGGAGCTCATCGACGGCCTCAACGATCCGAAGACCATCCTGGTCACAAGGAAACCCGAGGAGCGCGGACTCGCCGCCAGCGTATTCCAGGGGATATTAGAGTGCGGTACCGACTATTTCATGACCATAGACTGCGACTTCCAGCATCCTCCGGAGGCATTGGGGAGGATGTACGCAAAGATGGAGGAGGGTGCGGACCTCACCATCGGTGTCAGGGACGATCGTTTCGCACTGGGGTTCGTCCGCTGGGCCGGTTCCTGGGCTTTCAACATCTTCGCGGACCTGTTCCTCCTCTGGCACGGGAAGAAGATCTCCAAGGACGTCATGAGCGGACTCATCGCCGGAAGGACAGACGTCTTCGTGCCGGTGATCAAGGAGAACTGGGATGGGCTCGAGATGCAGGGGTGGAAGGTCCTTCTGGACCTGCTCAAGTTCGGACCCAAGGATCTGAAGATCTCCAATGTGAACTACAAGTTCGGCAAGAGGGCCGAGGGAGAGTCCCACATCAGTCCTCGTGTCGTGGTCACCACATTCCACCAATGCGGATGCTTCGGCAGGTTCTGTGCCAAGGTCTATTCCAAGCTGAAGAGGTGCTGAACGGACGGTTTTAGTCTCATTTCGTGATTGTGGTGTGATTCCAGGATTCCGATTAAATAGGACCTGTTTTTACTTCGCGATCATGCTACGCGCTTCGACACTCAGATTCATCACCATGGCGGCAGCATTGGTGCTGGCTGTGATGTCAGTGCTCATCGGTGGCATGTACTGGGTCGTCGTCGTTGCGATCAATGTCGTGCTCCTCACCCAGCCTTCACGCAGCAAGGTGGGAGAGGAGTATTCCAGGTACATCGTGCTGTTGAGTCTCCTGGCCATAGTCGGTGAGATGCTGAACATAGCTGTGGGTGAGTAC
>JBJEIK010000059.1:0-2913 GCA_051876975.1 Candidatus Methanomethylophilaceae archaeon | reverse complement strand
CCACACGATGCCACACATCGCGCATTCCCCTCTATTTCCCACTTGTATTTAAATGTTTCTATACATAAAAGTTGTCATGGTGCGAATATGACCATGATTGCGTCCGGAATCTTCGATTTCAGCTCTTTGTAATCGGGATAATGGAGCTGCACCAGGTCCTCCCGATGCATCCGCTTGCCGAGGAGCCTGGCGACGACCGCCGCCTCCGTCCTCCCCTCCACCTTCCAAGCTCCGGAATCGGAAGAGGTGTCCGTCGAGACATAGATCGGAAGACGGAGTCTGAGCCTCTCCGCATCATCGCAGACATCCCAGAGGATATCGATCTGTTCCTTGGGGATCTCCACCCTACCTCCCCCACGGACGTTGAAAGAGTAATCGCCGGACGACCTCATCTCCTCGAGTGACCTCTTTCCCGCGGCGAGGTTTGTGTTGAGTTCGGACATCATTGATTCGATGGTGAATCCCTGCATGCGCCCCTATAGTTCTATAATATAATATACAGAAGTAAGGGGGTCGGACAGAGGTTCACAACCCTGAAGCTTCGGACCTTCTCGGACATAAGATATATTGCATACCATGGATGCAGACGCATGGATCAGTCGGAGATTCAGAAGGCTTTGTCGGAACACCCCTGCTACAACGAAGAGGCACATCACAAGTTCGCGAGGATGCACATACCTGTGGCTCCCCGCTGCAACATACAGTGCAACTACTGCAACCGCAGGTTCGACTGCTGCAACGAATCCCGCCCAGGCGTCACAAGCGAGGTCCTCTCACCCCAGGATGCGATCGTGAAGATCCGTGCCGTAAGGGAGAAGGTCCCCGAGCTCAGGGTCATCGGTATCGCCGGTCCCGGAGACCCGCTCGCCAACGAGGAGACGTTCCAATCACTGGAGCTCATCGCGGCCGAATACCCCGACCTGACCCTATGCGTTTCCACCAACGGATTGGCACTGCCGGACTCCGCCAAGAGGCTGTACGACCTGGGAGTCAGGTTCGTCACGGTCACCATGAACAGCTGCGACCCAGAGATCGGGGCCCAGATATATGACTCCGTCGTCTTCGAGAAGAAGAAGTACTCCGAAGTGGAGGGTGCGAGGATCCTGATGGAGAGACAGCTCGAAGGGATCCGTCTCTCGGCTGAACTGGGCATGGTGGTGAAGGTCAACATAGTGATGATACCTGGGATCAACGATGCCCACATACCCGACCTGGTCAAGAAGGTCAAATCCCTCGGAGCTTACATAGTGAACATCCTCCCCCTCATCCCCGTCGAGGGAACCAAGTTCTCCGACAGGCGTGCGCCGACACCTCTGGAGAGGAAGGAGCTCATGGACAGATGCTCCCTGGATGCGAAGATGATGCGCCACTGCAGGCAGTGCCGTGCGGATGCCATCGGCAAGCTGGGCGAGGACAGGTCCTCCGAGTTCGTGCACTTCAGCGGATGCGGTTCCGGGTGCGGACCCCAGAAACAGGTCAATGTGTCCCTGGACCTCGACCGTGACGAATCCCGTGTTGCTGTGGCATCGACCGACGGGAAGACCGTGGACTGCGGTTTCGGGAACGCCAAGGTGTTCCGCATATACGCAACGGACGGAGGCACCTGCAGATTCCTCGAGGAGAGGGTCGTCAAGGATGGGGAGACCGTGGCCGGCGACAGCCACAGGAAACACATCGAGAGGATCGTCGATTCGATCAACGACTGCGGAACCGTGATCGTCAGGGAGATCGGCCCGCTGCCTTCCAAGGTACTGAAGAACCTCGGTATGAAGGTCGTTGTGTCGGAGGGGGATGTCGAGAGGGCGGTGAGGGATTCCCGCTGACATCTCCGACAATGGTTTTTATAATGGTACCATGAGTGACCCCCATTAACGGAGTGTACACCATGGACGCTCAACAGATGAGAGAAACATACGTCAACTTCTTCAAGGAGAGGGGTCACGCCTACATCAGGTCCGCCCCCCTCATACCAGAGAACGACCCGACCGTGCTCTTCACCACCGCGGGAATGCACCCTCTGGTCCCCTACCTCCTCGGAGAGAGACACCCTGCAGGGAACAGGCTCACGGACTTCCAGAAATGCGTCAGGACAGGTGACATCGACGAGGTCGGAGACGCAAGCCATCTGACCTTCTTCGAGATGCTCGGAAACTGGTCCCTCGGCGACTACTTCAAGGAGGAGTCCATCGGATGGAGCTACGAGTTCCTGACCTCCGTCCTCGGAATGGACCCCAATCACCTCGCGGTCACCGCATTCGCCGGAGAGGGCGACATCCCCCGCGACGACGAGACCGCCCAGATCTGGAAGAGCCACGGCATGAGGGACAACCAGATCTACTTCTACGGAAAGGAGGACAACTGGTGGGGACCCGCCGGTCAGACCGGACCCTGCGGACCCGACACCGAGATCTTCTACGATGACGGAAGGCCGAAGTGCGGACCCGACTGCGGACCATCCTGCCACTGCGGTAAGTTCACCGAGATCTGGAACAACGTCTTCATGCAGTACTTCAAGGATGCAGAGGGGAAGTTCACACCCCTCAAGCAGAAGAACGTCGACACCGGAATGGGTCTCGAGAGGATCCTCCGCATCCTCAACGGCAAGGAGACCGTCTACGACACCCCCCTGTTCACCGGCATCATCGGCAAACTGGAGGAGCTCTCCGGAAAGAGGTACGGGGAGAACGCGGACGACACCAAGGCGTTCAGGATCGTCGCGGACCACCTCAGGGCGGCCACATTCATCCTCGGTGACGGCGTCGTCCCGGCGAAGATCGGACAGGGATACATCCTCAGGAGACTCATCAGGAGAGCCAGCAGATACATGTCCAAACTCGGCATCGAGAAGACCTGCATGAAGGAGATCGCAGAGGTCGTCGTCTCCGAGTACTCCAAGGCATACCCGGAGCTCGA
>JBJEIK010000058.1:0-2913 GCA_051876975.1 Candidatus Methanomethylophilaceae archaeon | reverse complement strand
CATCATGCAGAGAAGGATTTATGACGATCTTGTCAAATGGAAGAACGACCCCGACAGGAAACCTCTCCTGTTGGAAGGGGTCCGCCAATGCGGAAAGACATACATCCTGAAAGAATTCGGAAAGAGGAACTACACCTCGACCATCTACTTCAACTTCGAGAAGGACAAGGGCATCGATCAGATATTCAACGGGGAACTGGACCCCACGAGGATAGTCAAACTGATGAGCCAGCTGAAGTCCAAGCAGATCACAGAGGGGAGCACGCTGATCATCCTCGACGAGGTGCAGATCGTACCACGTGCACTCACATCACTGAAATATTTCTGCGAAGAGGCCCCAGGCTACCACATCGTATGCGCAGGATCGCTCCTGGGGTTACTGACGTCCAAGCCCGATTCCTTCCCCGTGGGCAAGGTAGACCGTATGACCATGTATCCTATGGATTTCCTGGAGTTCCTCTCTGCCAACGAAGAGGAGGGGCTCGTGGAGTTCATAGAATCGAGGGAGATAGACGAGAGGATCCCCGAGATATTCCACAACAGACTGAGCTCGTATCTCGATGAGTACTTCTTCACGGGAGGTATGCCCAACGCCGTGAGATCATGGGTGAACAACCACGACCCCCAGAAGGTCAATCGGATACTCAGGAACATCCTCTCCGACTACCGCGATGATTTCGCGAAACATGCCGGAACCGAACTGCCTAGGGTCCTGGCGGTATGGGATGCATTACCCGGGGAACTGGCCAAGGAGAACAGGAAGTTCATCTTCAGCCACGCCATGAAGGATGCACGCTCGGACAACATGATGGATGCCGTCATGTGGATCGTCAATGCGGGACTCGCCCACAGGGTGTGTTGCGTAGAGGAACCGTCCGTGCCCTTGAAGAATGCATCGAACAGGACATCATTCAAACTCTATGCATCGGACGTGGGACTTCTAAGGGTCATGTCCGACAGGAACGGACATTTGGGGACCGATCTGGATGAGGACAAGATCTACCGCGGAGCGGCGGCAGAGAACCTGGTGGTCTGTCAGATGCTCGCATCCGGCCTGAAGGAGGTGTTCTACTGGAAGGAGAAGAACTACGAGGTCGATCTCCTCATGGATACGGATTCGGGACCGGTTCCCGTGGAAGTGAAATCGGGGGAGAACACCAATGCGACAAGTCTGAAGATGTACATGGAACGGCATTCGCCCGAACGCGCATTCCTCACATCCATGTCCGATGAGACCGGAGGAAAGTACGGACGCATCCCCCTGTACTGCTCAGGTAGGATGTTCCCGATGTGCACGGTCGTCCGGACGGAAGGCATCGGAGAGACGGTCCGGAAGAAGGATCCGGTTTGGAGGATGTTCTTCGACGAGAGCGATTGGGAGCGTGACGATGATGTGTTCACACTCTCCATACCACGTAAAACCCATGGTATGAGGAAGCCGACCTCCGTGAAGGTGTTCCGCAAAGATATGAACATGTACACGTGCATGGATGTGGAGACATCTGTTGACCTGGCGGGGAATGTCATGATAGGTTGCGATGGACCTTTCGAGGGATTCGTGGAGATCTCCCGAGGACCGCAACCCCGTTCCACATGAAAGACGTCGGAAATGCCCATCACTTTATATCATACTCATGATAGCGGAACCCGATGAAAGACAGAACCGAGGGGAAGAGATCGTTCCTAGACGATTTCAGATCCCTGTCAACCAAGCAGATCATCGGCATAGTCGCGTCCATGATCATCGCCATCGTGCTCCAGGCGTTCGGGTTCTCATCCCAGTGCATGGGATTCCTGATCATCGCCGTGATCATCTACATGGTCCCCCACATCCTCGGCGTCTCATCCGTCAAGGTGAAGGCCGTCATCGGAGTTGTGTTCATCGTGCTGTCGCTGTTGGTGACGGTCACGTACTCCGGACCGGAGAAGATCTACGCCAACGAGGGAAAGATACCCGCCGACACCGACTACATCGGGAACGTCGCCTATGTGGAGGAGGACGGCAACATCACCATCACAATGGACATCCTCACCGAGGATTTCGACAAGGACAGCGTCCTGCTGACCTACGGAAAGGTCAATCTCGTGAGCTTCACCAACTATGCGTTGGATTCCGATCCGACCGAGGTGGAGATAACCCCGGTGAAGGCCGAGGGAAGCACCCTGTACAGCCTGACCGCCACGGTCCCGATCACCCAGAACGAGCTCACCGGATACCTGGTGACATTCGACAGGATCGACGGCGACAACACGGAGACCGTCGGTGTGTCGTTCATGGTGAACCACGACGCCCCGTCCGGGGACATATACACCGCATCCCTGAACGGTATGTGGATGTACACCGCCATGGTCGCCATGATGTTCTTCCTGATCCTGCTGTTCTCCACACTCATGAGGAGGGGGGCGGAGAAGACACGCACCAAGATGGAGGCCGACGGCCGTCTGTACCCCCAGGGATACGGAAGATGCAAGGAGTGCGGCGCCATGGTGCTCCCGGGAGAGGTCACCTGCAGGAAGTGCGGTACGTACATCGACGTCCCTGAGGAGATGAGGGCCCACAAGAAGGACTACTTCGTCTGCGAGGAGTGCGGAGCCGAGGTTCCCAAGGATGCGGACGTCTGCCCCAAGTGCGGTGCGAAGTTCGACTCCGTGGAGAACGAGGTCCAGCACGCGGACGGGACCGTGGATGTGAGCGAGGAGACCTTCGAGTGCTCCGAATGCGGGGCCGTCGTCCCCGCCAACGCCACCAGGTGCCCCAAGTGCGGTGCCACCTTCGACGAGAAGGACGAGTGATCCCAGTAAAACATGACGGGGCCGGAGGACCCCTTTCAAACGGTTTACGGGTGGAGGGTCGGAGACCCACGTCCTCCGGACCTGACGGGTTCCGGCCCTCCGCCATTAACATCTTCCAAG
>JBJEIK010000057.1:0-2923 GCA_051876975.1 Candidatus Methanomethylophilaceae archaeon | reverse complement strand
CCCGCGCCAAAGAGAACGGCGACTACACCATAGCCAGGGTCACCTGTCGCAACTGGGAGACCAACAGACTCGTCAGGATGATGTCCCGCAGCATGGGCATCTCCAGGGACAGGATAGGATTCGCCGGCACCAAGGACAAGAGGGCGATCACATCCCAGCTCATGTCCGTCTACGGAACACCCGACCTGCTTGAGAAGGTGTCCCTGAAGGATGTGGAGATCGCGGACCCCTACAGAGGAAGCCGTGGCATCCAGATCGGCGACCTCATAGGGAACGAGTTCGAGATACGCGTCAGGGACTGCACCATGCCCCTGTCCGACGTACCCTCGGTCCTGGAACAGAACGTCGCCACGATCAAGAAGACGGGTGGATTCCCCAACTACTTCGGGGTCCAGAGATTCGGTGTTGTCAGACCGGTCACCCATCTGGTCGGCGAGAGGCTGGTCAGAGGGGACATCGAGGGTGCCGTGAGGACGTACATCACATTCACGACACCCGAAGAGGAGCCCGAACTCCAGGAGAAGAGGAGAGAACTCGTCGGATGCGAAAACTGGGGGCCCGTCATGAACGGGATCCCGGAGAGGATGAGCTACGAGAAGATGATGGCCGGGGTTCTAGTGAACAACCCCGACGATTGGATCGGAGCGATATCCATCCTGCCCAACAACCTCCAGATGATGTTCGTCCACGCCTATCAGTCATACCTTTTCAACGAGATGCTCAGCAGGAGGATGGATGCGGGACTGCCCCTCAACATGCCCGTGATCGGCGACCTGGTCATCCCCACGGACTCCAACGGCATCCCCGACCATGAGAACCCGATCCTCACAACGTCCAAGAACATAGACCTGGTGACAAGGCAGGTCCGTGCGGGAAGGGCGTTCGTCACCATCACCCTGTTCGGATACGAGGGTCAGCTCGCCGAGGGGGAGATGGGTGAGATAGAGAGGAAGGTCATCGAGGAGCAGAAGCTGGAGCAGGAGGACTTCGTGATCCCGGGACTGCCCAGATGCACATCCAAGGGGAGCAGGAGGGAGATCGTCTGCCCCATGAAGGACCTCAGGTTCGGCATGGAGGAGGACGGATACACCCTCAGGTTCTCACTCCCCAAGGGGAACTACGCCACATGTCTCCTCAGGGAGTTCATGAAATCCGAGATGCGCGACTACTGATCCTCAGATGATCAGCGACTGCACCTGTCTGGCCTCGTAGACGCCTACCCCGCATTCGGACATTATCTCGTACACGCTCATGCCCTTGGGCAGACGCATGGACAGATCCTCCACGCGGGGGTCGGCCTTCCTTCCGACATCGCAGTGCATCACCTTGAAGACGTATGCGACCAGTTGCTTCGCATCATCCGCATCCCTGAAGTTACCCGAGACGAACACCCTCTCCAACGGGAGATGGGGTTCCGATTCCAGATCCCTCCATCCGATCTTCACTATGATGTCATGGGAGAGAGCCTCCATCCTGCGGAACTCGTCGCTCCCCACGTCTATGCGCCCATACTCCTCTATGTCACTGAGATAATCCGAAACCATGGACGACATTGACGGCTCCAGTCCCAATGACAACAGGAGGTCCGGATCGTCTACGGGGGTCTTGGTGACGACCGCTCTGCGAAGCGCTTTCTCGGCATACCTCTTAACGGACTTGTCCACATCGGGGACCTTGGGCTTCGCACCCATCAGTATACGGGCCTCATCCCTGTGACCGCTCCCCTCCAGTACCTTGACCATCCTGACGGTGAGGTCGGCACCGGGGTTGACGCAACTCCTGAAACGGTTGTAGGACTCCAGGATGGCATCGTCGTCGCGACGCTCGCCCTCCAGTTCCGCCCTGAGGACTATGGTGCTCGGAGATGACGGATCGACCTTCTCCATGGAGGATATCTGACGGTCCGCCCCCATCAGGTCGCCACGGGACATCATCAGACCGACCAGCTTCTCCGATGTGGCCATGTCGGACGGGTCCTTGACCACGGCGATGGAATAGCTCTCTATGGCACGGTCATGGTTGCCTATACGGTCCTGGACATCGCCGCGCTTGACGAAGATCGAAGGGACATCCTTCCCGAACCTGATCGCGGCCTCGTATTCCTGTAGGGCACCGCGATGGTCCCCGGATGATGACCTGACATCCCCCAGGACCTCATGCAGGTCTGGATTGTCGGGATTGGACCTCAGCGCGGAGTTCACTATGATCGATGCACCCTCGGCATCACCCGATCTCATTACGGCACGGGCCTTGAGACACTGATAGTCGGGATTCTCCGGATCCAAGGCTATCGCCCGATCTATGGTGCGTACCGCACCCTTCACATCCCCGGCGGAGAGGAGGGACGAGGCGATATCGTAGAACGAACGTGCATCCTCATCGGAATCTATAGTGCGACCGACCTTCCTGGCCGATGCCTCCACATCTATGTCGGGGGAATCCTCCAGTTCCGTGTATATGGTGTTGGCCAGGACCTCCTTTCCGGATGCGCGGTAGACATCGGCCGTGGAGAGCCTCACACCCGGATCGTCGGGATGTGCCTCGGACATCTGCCTGCAGGTGTCGATCGCATCCCTCTCCCCTCCCATGGAGGCCTGTGCCTCGGCTTTTACAGCCATGAGGTCACGGTCGTCGGGATGGTCGGAGAGGACCTTGTCGGCCACTGTGATGACATCCCCGTAACGTCCGAGACGGTGATAGCAACGGCATAGACGAAGGGCATCGGACGCATCCCCGCCCTTTCCGATGATGGATTCCCCCGTGACCGCTGCATCCTCCAGGTGTCCGGAGGATATCTGCATGGACATCCTCTCGCGTTGGATGTCCAGATCGCCGGGGGAGGTGGCCTCCGCCAGGTCGAGGAGGTGCATTGCCTCGTCATAACGGGACAATCTGTTGACTATGATGGCCTTGCGGACGAGTG
>JBJEIK010000056.1:0-2924 GCA_051876975.1 Candidatus Methanomethylophilaceae archaeon | reverse complement strand
AGCAGGGGCTCGGAGAAGGTGGCGGAACTGTCCTCCTTCCTGTCCGACAGGCTCACCTCGGAAAGGATGATCAAAGGTCTGAATCCCATCGGGTGCACCGCGGTCTCGGTACCGAAACGGACCGGGGGATTCATCGCCGGACGCAACATGGATTATCGTCAGTGCAGGGTCGGTGTGGTGATGACATCACCCGTCAACGGATACCGTTCCGTGTCCACCGCGGACCTGAGCATGTTCGTGGAGATGGATGAGACATTACCTGAGATGCTGGATGACCCTCGGCTGAACGCTGTTCCGTATCTTCCGATGGACGGTGTGAACGACCAGGGTGTCTTCGTGTGTATAAACGCCGTGAACAATGGTCGTTACGTGGAACAGGATGATCCGGAGAGAACCACCATCTTCACGACAACCGCCCTGCGTCTGATACTGGACCATGCCGGAAGCACGCAGGAGGCCATAGACCTGCTGTCCGGATACAATCTGCGCAGCAGGACCTCGAGGCATCTCTTCATAGCCGACCGGAGCGGGGACAGTAGAGTGGTGGAGTACGTTGACGGGAAGATGCTCGTGAAACGGATGAAGGCCATCACAAACCATTACCACACCTGCGATGGCATCGTTCCAGCAACGGAGAACAGCCTCGGAAGACTGAGACGGGTGATGTCGGCGATGGATTCCGAAGGCCCCACCGACATGGAGGGTGCCCTGAGGGTGCTTTCATCCGTCAGGCAGGATTCAGAGGATGGGATCCACTACACCCGCTGGACCGTCCTGTACGACCTGGACACCTTTGATGCGAGACTCTACATCCGTGACGGGGACAGAATGGCGTACGATTCCGGATATCTGTACAGCCTCATCCGGATATGAGTGGGAATCTCAGCTGGGTATCCTTTCCATATCAGGTATTGAAAAGATATCATATTTTATACGAAGACCCCGTGGACCATCCATGGACCCAGCCTGCACGGTGTACAAGACGATGGACTATCTCTCGAAGAAATGGACGGTTCTCATCCTCCTCGAGTTGAGCAAGGGCGGTGAATGGAAGAGGTTCTCCGAACTGAAGACCTCCATGAAGGAGATCACACCCAAGGTACTGTCCGAACGTCTGAAGGAACTGGAGGTGGAAGGGCTCATCGAGCACAGGGTAGATACATCCGAATTCCCCATCAGAAGTGAATACAGGCTCACGGAATGCAGCCTGGAACTGATAGACATCGTACGCGACATCAAGATGTGGGCCCTGAAATGGAAGATCGACAATGAGCCCTGCAAGCTTCAGAACTGCAGACTGTGCACCCTCTGACATCACAGGAACGACATCGATACCGCGATGACATCCGACATGTTAGTCTGGAACCATCCCAGGGATCCGGCGAATATGCTCTCCACACCCATCGCGGCGATGAAGAGTCCGATGATCTTCGTCATGATGCCCAGGGCCTGTTCGCCCACATACCTCATGATGATAGACGAATTCCTCAGGATCACCCATGTTATGATCAATGCCAAGGCCCCTGCCACCATCACCGTCAGATAACCGTAGTGACTGGAGAACAATATCGCGGTAGTGATGACTCCCGGACCCGTCAGGATAGGCGATGCTATGATGGCCCACTTCGCACCCTTCTCGTCATCCATCTTGGAGAGACTGAGTCCGAACACCAGTTCGATCGCCATCATGAGGAATATTATACCGCCGGCGACACGGAAGCTGTCCATGGTGACACCGAAGATCCCCATCAGGTCCTCTCCGATGAACATGAAGACGAACAGGAGGATTGCGGCAACCAGTGTGGCCTTGTCCGCATAGGCCTTCACCTCCCTTTCCTCAAGGCCCTTGGTGATGTTGATGAACATCGGGACACTCGCGAAAGGATCCAGGATGAAGAACAGGGAGACGGTCAGAGACAGCACTATTCCGATGTCCATATATGTACAGACTCCCCTCGGATGGATATATTCATTGCCATCCTACGCACATTTCACCAGGTTGGATCCTATGTATGCAACGGAGTCATACATGTCCCTACAGGAACATATGGAGGACCAATCAAGGGGTTTATGTACATTGGCGATCCTGGAATCACACATAGGAGGATGTGTGGATGGATAGAACAGGCAACATGGACATCAGGAGCGACTTCAGAACCCGCAAACTGACGACGGATGATCTGGACCAATACAACGCACTTCTCCGCTACGCATTCCAGGTCACCGAGATGGACCTGAAGAAAGCCGGATGGAAGGATGACGAATTCATCCAATCCAAGTTCCCGATCCTGGAGAGGGCCGATGTCCTCGGATGCTATGATGGGGAACAGCTAGTCTCACAGGTTGCGGTTTATCCCATCGAGATGAACATCTACGGTAGGATAGTTCCGATAGGTTGCGTCACAAGCGTGTCCACGTATCCCGAATACTCCGGCAGGGGAATAATGTCCAGGCTCCTTTACCAAAGCCTCCATGACATGAGGGAGAGAGGCCAGGCCATGGCAATCCTGTTCCCGTTCTCCATCCCACTCTACAGGAGATTCGGATGGGAGATCATATCCAACAAGATCTCCTACATCATCAAGGACAATCAGATCCCGAACAGGAAGAAGAGCGCCAAGGGGTATGTCCGTCGCGTGAACTGGGATGATGAGGATTTCATGGAACTCCACATGGAGTTCGCCAAACAGACCCATGGATGCCTACTACGCAATGCCGCCGCATGGGACGAGTACTGGAGGTGGGAGTCCGAGGACACCATGGTGGCCGTGTACTACAACGCCTTCGACAAACCGTTGGGATACATGGTGTACATGATCTCCGAGGATGTCATGCATATCAAGGAGATGATCTACCTCAACAGGGAAGCCCATAACGGCCTGTGGGAGTACATCCGCGCCCACTACTCCATGATCGATGAGGTC
>JBJEIK010000055.1:0-2928 GCA_051876975.1 Candidatus Methanomethylophilaceae archaeon | reverse complement strand
GAACAGCCTCTGGTCGGTCACGCCCTCGACGAGCAGCACCACTCCGTCGAAGACGGAACGGGTCATCGACACCTGGTTGCAGATGTCGTCCGCGGTAAGGTATTCACGCATCTGAAGGCTTCAACTCCCTCGCCAGGTCCCACTTGTCGTGGATCACCTGGGGCGAATGGGTCGCCACGATCATCTGAAGGTTCCTCACCCTGCAGATGTCCATGAAGACATCGCCCAACTTCTGCTGCCAGGTCACGTGCAGGGATATCTCGGGCTCGTCCAGGATCACAAGGGATCCGGGTTCCGCGTGGAAGAGCAGGATGTAGAACATGATGAGGATCTGCCTCTCACCCGAGGACAGCTTGTTCAGCTGCAGTGCCGTACCGTTGTTCATTGTGACAATGATCTTCCCCGAATCGAGTACCGAGACGGTCTTGTTGATGAGGATCTCGTTGACTATGTCCTTGAAGATGATGATGGACTCCGCCAGGTTGTAGTTCCTCTGGACGTATTCTGAGATGGAGTATGTGAGGTCCTCGTAATCCTTCCTGTAGTCGATGAGCTCGTACCTGGACGGAGGGAACCTGTATCCGGCAGGGATCTCCGGTTCGAAACCCGCATCCTTGATGAAATCGAGCTTGGCCTTCAGGTCCTTGGCCCAGAACTCCAACTCCCCGTCGGTCATCTCCCTGCGCTCGCCCTCGTAGGGGATGAGCTCCGTGTGCTCCTTGGCGTACCTTATGCTCTCGTAGAGCTCCTGGGCGTAGGTCTCCAGTGCGGAGGCCAGATGTCCGTCCCTCTTCTTGAGCACGAGCCTCTCGGGCGGGATGTAGGTGACGTTCCTGATCTCCGCCATCTCCTCCGGGGTTATGGGACTCTCCAGTTCGGTCTTCTGCATCTGGATGAGCATGTCGCCCTCGTACTTCTCCACGATCAGCGAGGTCTCGTCATCGAAACCGATGTCCATCCTCCTGAACGGAACCTCTCTGAGGAATCCGATATCGCCCTTGAGTGCACTGTAGAGCATGTGCATGAGGGTGCTCTTACCGTATCCGTTGGGGGAATGCAGGAACGTCAGGTCCCTGTTGATACCGATCTCGTAGTCGAACTCGTTGAAAAGCCTGTTAATGTAGAGGGAGTTGATCATCATGGGCAATCATGAGATGGGTCTGATTCTATAAAGGGGATGCGCCCGGACCGTCACGGTTTATAGAGTGGTCATACATTCCAGTCCCATGGATATAGAAGCGGCATTCAATGCCATCAGATCCGACATGGCGGCGGGCCACACATCAGAGGTGGGACCCAAGGTCATGGCGATCGCAGATGCCACCACCGACTCATTCACACTCATCAAATGCATGTCCCTCCTGAAGGTCGTCAACGACAGCGAGACGATGACCAAGCTCCTAAGGAAGATAATGGAGAACCTTGGCGACGACATCCAGGGGAGGATCGAGATCGCGGGGGCCCTCAGGGGACTCGACTATCCGATGCAGGCATACGATATCCTGAAGACCATGGAGCAGAACGACTCCATCATCAGGATGTCGGCACTCTGCCTCACCGACCTGGACGAGTACGAGATGGCCCTGGAACTCACCGGCAAGATCGCCAACCCCACCGTGGGGGACAGGATCATGCTGGCGGAGATCCAGAGCGCCCTCGGGGAGCATTCCATGGCCGTCAACACGGCGACGGAGCTCCTTGCCGGATTCCCCAAGGAGTACGAGGTCATGAGATGCTACGTATCGACGCTCATCCTGGCCGGACGCGAGAAGGATGCCACGAAGTACGCCCGCATGATCTTAAAAGATAAGACTGCCGACGCCAACGCCATCGCAGCCTATGTGATGAGGGTCCTCGGCAACGTCAAGGCCGCCGGAGGATACGCCACAAGGGCGGTCCAGATGGACAACAAGCACATCGGTGCCATGGAGACCCTCGGCATATGCCTCGCCCAGAAGGGAGAGTATGACAAGGCGCGCATAGTGGCCGGCGCCATCAACGAGACATCACCCGGCAACAAGGCCGCGTTGAACATCCTCGACTACTGCGACGACGCCAACTGAGCCTTCAGTCCCTAAACACCTTCTCCCTTTTCTTCGCCCTGTGGTTCAACCACATCTCGCGCCAGAATGCGGGTGTGAAGAACACCAGGGCGATCATGATCTCCAGACGACCGATCCACATGAGTGCGATCATGATCATCTTCACGGGTGCCATCAGGTCCGCCAGACTGGCTGTGGGTCCGTAGTTCTGGAAACCGAGACCGCCGTTGGCGACCGATGCTATGGACAGTCCGAATGCATCCACGAAGTGGATACCGAACATGGATATCAGCACGGCACCGACCACAAGAGTGACGACATACATCATGAAGATCGCCAAGGCGGCGAACACGGATGAATCCTCAACATTCTCCCTATCCACTTTGACGACGGTGACGGCGTTCGGATGAAGGGTCTTGGCCAGGGAGTTCTTGATGAACTCGTAGATGATCCTGAGCCTGCCGAACTTCACACCTCCGCTGGTGGAACCCGAGGATGCACCGATGAATGCCACGATCATCAGCAGGATGATGCACTGGTCCGGAAGGGTGCAATAGTCCATCACATAGAATCCGGTGGTCGTACCGAGGGAGACAGTGGTGAATAGTACATCGGTGAAGACATCGTAGTAGTCATATGGCTCCATTATACTGAGGTCGGACATCTTGAGCAGGATCATCAGGAATATGATCACGGAGATGCCTACGAACCACACTGTGAGGTACTTGAACTCCGAGTTGCTGCGATAGACCTTCTTGGCATGCCTGTAGAGGGCCCTGTAGTGGAGGTAGAAGTTCACACCTCCCAGGAACATGAAGACGATGGTGATCAACTGGACGATGTCCGAGAATCCAACGAGACTGTCGTTCCTGCACATCAGTCCGCC
>JBJEIK010000054.1:0-15604 GCA_051876975.1 Candidatus Methanomethylophilaceae archaeon | reverse complement strand
ATCATCAACGCCCACAGGAACACCAAGTTCGTGGAGGATGTCGTCAGAGGTGTGTTGAAGAGATTCGTCGACAAGTACACGGATCTCCCCGACGATGTCTATGTGGATGTCCTCAGCGAATCCGAGGAGTCCATCCACAAGCACAATGCGTTCGCCGAGAGGGAGTCCACCCTCGGAGAGCTCCGTGCGGAGAACTCCAACTGAACCTCAAAACCCTTCTTTTTTCCAATAAAGCGGAATGGGAGGGGGCGGGGAGGATCACTCCTCCGGTTCCGCCCTCTCCAGTTTCACATCCATGACGGATATGTCCGAGACGTAGACGTTCTCGGGACATTCGAGGTCATCGAGGCATCCGACCCAGTAGACCACGAGGCCGGGGCCGAAGAGCTGTGTGTACGGCACCAGCTGCTTCCTCGAGTTGAACCTGAACTCGGTGTTGTCCCCGAACGATGCCTTGCTCTCGACCCAGTAGATCTTGTGACCGTTGTACATCACCGGTTCGTCGAGCAGGCAGTCGGGGGTCTTCGTGAACTCGGTCCCGCGCAGGTCGTTCTCGGTACGGTAGGTTATGCCCTGTCCGTCCAGCCACTGGTGGAGGAGGTCCTCGCCCCACAGTCCGCGCTCCCTCTGCCTGTCGTTGGCCTCGGGGGAGTAGACTATGTCGTTGGCGATGGCCTCACGGACCTCGTCCGCGGTCTCCTCGCTCTCCAGGAGGTCGGGGTCGTGGATGTAGCTCCAGAACTCCTTCTTGGATGCCCCATCCTCCAGGAAGATGAACATGGCGGTGAGGATCGGAGGGAACCTGTACTTCTCCGAGAGCTGCATGATGGACTTCCCCTTGGTCCATTCCTTCAGCATCTTCGGGGTGTTCTGCTTCACCACGTAGAACCTCTTCTTGACCTCCCTGCTGGTCTTCTGTGTGAACAGGGTATCCAGGAGCCTCTCATCGTACCTGTCCGCCAAGGCCCTGACGTCCCTGGCGGTCTTGAGGCTGTTGTAGAGCTCCTTGTACTCCTCGTACTTCACCCTATCACTGGCCGAGGTTCTTGCAGAGATCCTCGACTGCGGAGATGACGACGTCCTTGACCATCGATGTGGGGGGACAGTAGGCGTTCTCCGAGCGCATGAGGAAGTCCTCCGCGGTCATTCCGTTGACGGCTGCGGCGGTGAGCCAATCGATACGTCCTGTGGCCTCCTCGCCTGCGATGATCTGTGCTCCGATGATCCTGCGGGTGGTCCTGTCGGCGAGGACCTTGACCTTGAGCTCCTTTCCGCCGGGGTAGTACCTGGCGCGTGTGAGTCCCTCGGCCTTTCCGGTGACGACATCGATGCCGTACCAGGATGCGAGACCGAGTGAGAGTCCGGTTCCCGCGATCTGCTTGTCTCCGATGACGCTAACCCAGGGGCTTGCGACGGGACCGAACAGGAGCTTATCGGAGGACACGGCGTTGTTGCCTGCGACGTGTCCCTGTTTGACAGCGGTGGATCCGAGCTGACTCATGGTGGCACCGGGCATGATGGCGGATTCGCACTGTACGAGGTCTCCTGCCACGTAGATGTCGGGCACGAGGCGTCCCCTCCTGTAGGGCTGGAGGGTGGGTGCTACGATCAGGGCGTTGAGGCATCCGATGTCGAATCCGAGGGCCTTGGGGATGTCCAGGTTGGCGCGGATACCGGTGGCGAAGATCATGACCTCGCAGGGGTACTCCTTGCCGTCAGCCGTGACGCTTGTGACCTTGTCTGTACCGTTGACAGACTGGATGGGGGCCTTCATGACGAATTTGATGCCCCTCTCCTCCAGGTGGGCCTGGATCTCGTCGGCCATGTCCTTGTCGGCGATACGGGGGATGACCTGGTTCATCATTTCGATGACGGTGACGTCCTTGCCCATCTCCCTCAGGGAGATCGCGAGCTCGAGTCCGATGACCCCTGCTCCTCCGATGACAACGTTCTGTGCATCCTTGAGTGCGGCCTGAATGCTCTTTCCGTCCCTGATCGTCCTGACGATGAAGACGTTGCCGAGGTCCGCACCCTGGATGGGGGGAACGAAGACCCTTCCGCCGGTTGCTATGACGAGCGAGTCGTAGCTGTATGTGTTCCCTCCGGCGGTGACTGTTTTGGCCGCGTCGTCGACGGACTCGACCTTCGTCTTCGTGTACACCTTTATCCCGCGCTCCTTCTCGTAGAAGTCGGGTGTGTGCATGACGATGTCTGTCCAGGCGCTCTTTCCCTCGATTCCCCAGGGGATTGCGCAGGGGGAGTAGGCGATGTCCTCATCCTCGGTGAAGACGGTGACGTTGCATTCGGGATCCTTCTCTTTAGCGGTGGAGGCAGCGGTCATTCCTGCTGCTCCCGATCCGATGACAATGATTGACTTAGCCATATGGCTTACCTGCTTTCGAATAGGAGAATCGGATAAAAACATTGTCGAGCGCGCACGCACGCGAGACGTGTCCCGGAGACGGGTGAATCGTGATGGTCTGGCACATACGTTTTTCCAGTGATCATCCCCGGGGTATCGAGGCTACGGAGGATGATGGTCAACGGACCCAACGGGACTATCGGCCGGGACAAGAACATTTAATCCATGTTCCGGATACCATGGGACATAGGAAGGTATCCAGGATGAAGGAGAAACGTTCCCCGTCACAGCTCGAGGCCCTCTGGAAGGAGAGCGACATGGCCTGCGGCGAGAAGGTCAACGCCATGGTCGTCATCATGCGCACCAACGGTTGCTGCTGGGTCAAGAGCGGAGGATGCACCATGTGCGGATACAGGGAGGCATCCCTGAACAACGTCACGGAGGACGACCTCTCGAAGCAGCTGGAGCAGGCTCTGTCCCGTTACAAGGACGAGCCGTTCGTGAAGATCTACACGTCGGGGAGCTTCCTCGACGACAACGAGGTTCCGCTGGCGATGAGGGATAGGTTCCTCGATGCGTTCTCGGGATGCAAGCGCATCCTGTTCGAGAGCCGTCCCGAGTTCATCACCCCGGACACCGTCGGCAGCCTGCCCAAGAACGTCACTGTCGCCCTGGGATTGGAGAGCTCTGATCCCGAGGTCCTCAGGACATCGGTCCGCAAGGGGTTCACCCCGGACGACATCCTGAGGGCGGGAACCCTGCTCAAGGACACCGGACTCGGGGTCAGGACATACCTGCTCCTGAAGCCCCCGTTCATGACGGAGGCCATGGCGATAGAGGATGCGGTCAGGTCCGCCAGGTTCGCCGACCCCTTCTCCGACGAGATATCGATCAACCCCCTCAATGTCCAGAGGGCCACCTATGTGGAGCGTCTTTGGAAGAGAGGGGAGTTCAGGTCCCCCTGGATCTGGTCTCTCGTTGAGGTGTTCAGACAGCTGTCTGGCACTGTCAACGCGAGGCTCATGTCCTCCCCCTCGGGAGGAGGTGCGATGAGAGGGGTCCACAACTGCGGCGAATGCGACAGGGCAGTTCTCGACGCCATTGAGAAGTTCAGCTTCACGCAGGACATCGGGGATCTGGACGTCACATGCAAGTGCAAGGACAGATGGGGTGCCTACCTCAGGTCCGAGACCCTGCTCGGTTCCCCCGCGGACCTGGACAGGGACTTCGAAAACGAGTTAGTTCTGAGGATGTGAAGACATGGACTACGACATCAAGAAGGGCTGGTACAAGAACATCGAGGGAGACCTCCTGGCACAGATGATGCAGGAGATCTTCGGCAACGTGGTCGCCGAGGGCGACACCCTGGTCTCAACCTACGGGGTCCTGGACCGCATCGAGGTCAAGGTCCTCGCCAAGGACAAGATGGAGATCGTCACCGTCAACAAGCCCGGCACCGCCACCGACGACGAGATCCTCGACAGCAAGAGGAAGCTCAACGCGTTCGCGGAGAAGGCCACCGGATTCGACGCAAAGGCCCGTATGAAGAGGGCCCAGAAGAAGGCCAAGGAAGGCAAGCTCTGATGCCCGCACCCCGGGTCCCCCGGGGTCACCCAAACCCATTCGTTCCCGCGCTATAATATAATTAAGACGCGAGGGTAGTTTTAAATACTATACCCGTATACGACCGAATTAGATTGGACATAATAGTGTCCGACCAGACGCACCGGGCAATGCGATGAGCATCCCATGTCCGTCCCGTTTCATGTGATTCTGGGGACGATCGAGGCGTCACGGTCGGAGCATTAAGACGTTCGTCTGATAAATCGCGAGGTTAGCGAAGAGACCCTCGCAGGTATGTGTAAATATGCCGCAAAGAAGACGTCCCAAGAGAGGATCTAGGGCATACGGCCCTAGGAAGAGAGCACAGTCGCAGACGCCCAGGCTCGACTCGTGGCCCGAGATCAGCGGAGCCCCCAAAATCCAGGGATTCGCTGGATACAAGGCCGGTATGACTCACGCGTTCGTCGTCGACAAACGCGCAAAGAGCACCACCTCCGGTATGGAGGTCCAGACCCCCGTGACAGTCGTCGAGGTTCCCCCGATGAAGGTCGCAGCGGTCAGGTTCTACGAGAGCAGCATCGTCGGACTGAAGACAGCAGGAGAGGTCTGGGCAAAGGACCTCGACCCCCTTCTCGACAAGCGCCTCAACGTTCCCAAGAACCACGACGAGGCTTCATTCGCAAGGTACGACGGTGTCGACATCGAGGATGTCCGTGTCCTCGCCTACACCCAGCCCAAGCTTGTCTCCGGAGTCCCCAAGAAGGTCCCTGACCTCATGGAGCTCAGGATCGGAGGCGGAACCATCGACGAGAGGGTCGCTTACGCCAAGCAGATCCTCGGAACAGAGGTCAACTTCAGCGACTTCAGCACCGAGGGAACCCTGATCGATGTCATCGCTGTCACCAAAGGAAAGGGATTCCAGGGTGTCACCAAGCGCTGGGGTGTCAAGCTCCTGTCCCACAGGAACAGCAAGCACCGCCGCGGAATCGGAAACCTTGGACCCAAGAGACCCGGATACGTCAGGTCCACAGTACCTGGATCCGGACAGATGGGATACCACCAGAGGACCGAGTTCAACAAGAAGGTCATCAAGGTCGGAACCGAGGGTGCAGAAGTCACCCCCAAGGGAGGATTCCTCAACTACGGAGAGGTCAGGAACACCTACGTCCTCATCCACGGATCCGTTCCCGGACCCACCAAGAGGCTCATCAGGTTCAGAGATGCAACCAGACTCCCCAAGGGAGCAGCAACCGAGGCAGTCGACGTCACCTATGTGTCGACCGAGTCCAAGCAGGGGGCATGAGTTAAATGACAACCACTAATGTTTACGCAGTTAACGGAGGAGTCGCCGGAACAGTCGACGTCCCCGCAGCGTTCGCGACCCCCTACAGGCCTGACATCATCAAGAAAGCAGTCCTCGCAGCTGCCGCCAACAAGAGGCAGCCCTACGGACCCGCAGAGGGATCCGGAATGAGGCACTCTGTCAGCACCTGGGGAAAGGGACGCGGAACAGCCCGTGTCCAGAGGGTCCACGACGGCAGGAAGGCCACCGAGTCCCCCAACAACGTCTCCGGAAGGAGGGCACACCCCCCACGCCCCGAGAGGGTTTGGGCACAGAAGATCAACAAGAAAGAGCTGAAGATCGCCCGCCAGTCCGCTCTCGCAGCAACAGCCTGCGCCGAGTGCGTCAAGGCCCGCGGACACCAGTTCGACGATTCCGTTTCCTTCCCCATCGTGGTCGAGGATGCATTCCAGGACATCGCAACCACCGCCCAGGTGACCGAGGTCTTCGAGAAGATCGGAATCGGATACGACATCGAGCGTGCCAAAGAGGGACGCAAGATCCGCGCCGGAAGGGGAACCATGAGGAACAGGAAGTACCGCACCCCCGTCTCCGTGCTCATCGTCATCAAGGACGACGAGAGGTCCGCTGCCATCTTCAAGAGCGCAGCCAACATCCCCGGAGTCACCGTCGAGGAGGTCAAGACACTCAACACGAGCATCCTGGCACCCGGAGGAGACGCTGGAAGGCTCACAGTCTACACCAAATCCGCTATCGATGCAATAGGAGGATGGACACAATGAAGCAGAGCGACGTTCTCATCAGACCCTTCGTCACAGAGAAGTCCATGAACCACATGTCCGGAACCCCCACTCAGAAGTTCAAGGATGGAAACAAGATCGAGTTCATCGTCCACAGGAACGCCGACAAGCAGATGATCAAGACCGTCTTCGAGGAGCGCTTCGAGGTCAAGGTCGAGAAGGTCTGGGTCAGGATCCAGAAGGACGGAAAGCACGCCATCATCAAGCTCGCAGAGGGATACTCTGCAGAGGATGTCGGTATGAGGGTCGGAGTCTTCTGAAGGTGAGTGAACATGGGAAAAAGATTGATCACACAGAGGAGGGGCCGCGGAACCTCTTTGTACCGCTCGCCCAGCCACAGGCACGTCGACGACGTCAGGCTCCCCGCCTTCAACGAGGGAACCGCTGTCATCAAGGATCTGATCCAGGCACCCGGAAGGACATGCCCCCTTGCAGTGCTCGATGTCAACGGAAAGACAGACTACCAGCTCGCAGTCGAGGGAACCAAGGTCGGACAGACCATCGTCATCGGCGGAACCGAGGTCAAAGCCGGAAACATTACCCAGCTTTCCAAGATCCCCGAGGGAACCCTCGTTCACAACGTCGAGGCAACACCCGGAGACGGCGGAAAGTTCGCCAAGGTCGCCGGAGCCTCCGCAACAATCGTCTCCAGGGGAGACAGGGTCATGGTCCTGATGCCCTCCGGAGAGATCAAGGAGTTCAACCCCAACTGCCGCGCCGCAATCGGTGTCGTCGCAGGTGGAGGAAGGGGAGACAAGCCCCTCGCAAAAGCTGGAAAGAACGTTCTGACACTCAGGTCCAGGTCCACTGCACCCTTCAAGACCAAGGGAGTTGCAATGAACCCTGTCGACCACCCCCACGGAGGAGGAAGCCACGCCCACGTCGGAGGACCCAACTGTCAGAAGAGAACCGCATCGCCCGGTCAGAAGGTAGGATTCCTGCCTCCTAAGAAGAAAGTTAAGAAGTGATTGCAATGGCAAAGAAGATTATTGCAGGATCGGCAAAAGCCTCGAGGAGGAAGTCCAGGAAGAAGGCGTCGGCAATCCAGGCAAGGAGGAAGAAGGAGTTCCTCTACCGTGGATTCACGCTCGAGGAGCTCCAGGCAATGCCCTTCGAAGAGGTACTCGGACTCCTGCCCTCCAGGGCAAGGAGGACATACCTCCGCGGTCTGAACTACGAGCAGCAGCTCCTGTTCGACAAACTAAAGGACGCCACCGAGCCCGTCAGGACCCACCGCAGAGACCTGCCCATCATCCCCGCATTCGTGGGAAAGACCGTCAGCATCTACAACGGTCACGAGTTCAAAGACGTAGAGATCAAGCCCGAGATGATCGGTTGCTTCCTCGGAGAGTTCGCTCTCACCAGGAAGGCACCCCAGCACTCCGGACCCGGAGTCGGTGCAACCAGGTCCTCGAAGTTCATGCCGCTCAAGTGAGGTGTAAGACATGGTTTCAGGATATACTGCAGTTGCTGACCCCGACACCACCGCAAAGGCACTTGGAAAGGAGATGCCCGTCTCCCCCAAGTTCGCCCGCGAGGTCGCCGGTATGATTCGCGGAATGAAAGTCGAGACCGCACAGAAAGCGCTCGAGGACGTCATCGACAAGAAGAGGGCAGTGCCCCTCAAGAGATACAACAAGCGTGTCTCCCACAAGTCCGGTGTCGGTCCCGGAAGATACCCCGTCAAGGCCGCCAAGGCCATCCTGGGTGTCCTCAACAGCGCCGCTTCCAACGCCGAGTACAAGGGACTCGACGTTTCCAACATGGCTATCGCCACGATCTCCGTTTCCAGGGGACGCGTCATCCCCGGACACATGCCCAGGGCACACGGACGTGCCACCCAGTGGAACCAGGAGACCGTTAACCTTGAGGTCATCATCGAGGAGGTTGAGTGAAATGGCATCAGAGAGAAAATTCGTTGCCGAGAACGTCCGCAGGGTCCTCCTCAAGGAGTACCTCATGAAAGAGGTCAGCCGTGCGGGATTCGGAGGACTCGACGTCCAGAGGACCCCCATGGGAACCCGTGTGATCCTCACGACCGAGAGGCCCGGACTCGTTATCGGAAGGCGCGGTCAGACCATCAAGAACCTGACAAGCGTCATCGAGGAGCGCTTCGGATTCGAGAACCCCCAGATCGAGGTTCAGGAAGTCCAGAACGCAAGCCTCAACGCACAGATCATGGCTGAGAAACTGGCATTCTCCCTCGAGAGGGGATGGCACTTCCGCAGAGCAGGACACTCCACGGTCCGCAGGATCATGGACGCCGGAGCCCGCGGATGCCACATCATCGTCGCCGGTAAGCTCACCGGACAGAGGCACAGGACCGAGAAGTTCAAAGAGGGTAACATCAAGTTCTGCGGTGAGACCAAGGACAACTTCATGGACCACGGATACGCGGTCGCGAAGCTGAAGATGGGAGTCATCGGAGTAACTGTCGAGATCATGTCCAAGGACGCCAAGATGCCCGCTGACATCACCGTCCTGAACAAGACCGAGGCCGCGGCAGTCCTGCCCGACCTCTTCGCCGCCCCCGCCGAGGCCGCACCCGCAGCCGACGCAGAGGCCCCCGCCGAGGAGGGACAGTGATGGCCGCACTGAAGACCGCAGACATCAGGAACATGAGCGTCGAGGAGCGCAACCAGAAACTGAAAGAGCTCCGCGACGAGCTGATGCACGAGAGGGGAGTCTCCGCAATGGGAGGTGCCCCCTCCAGCCCCGGCGCGATCCGCGCCCTCAGGCTGAACATCGCACGCATCCTGACCGTCCAGAAGGAGGAGGAAGAGATCTGATGGCTGAGATCTGCCCTGTATGTGGATTGCCTAAAGAGCTCTGCATGTGCGAGGAGATCGCACGCGAGCAGCAGACCGTGAGGATCTCGATCGACAGCCGCAGATACGGAAAAACCGTGACCGTGATCGATGGTATCGATGAGAACGACATCGACATCGGAGATCTCGCAAAGCAGCTGAAGAACAAATGCGCCGCCGGCGGAACATGCAAGGACGGACGCATCGAACTCCAGGGAGACCACAAGAAGAAAGTGAAGGCCGTCCTGGAGGAAATGGGATTCCGCACAGAGGTAAGATGAAAGACACTCTCTTCATCAGAACTGAACTCATTGGCTTGGACGTGGAAGTGCTGTCTGCACCATACTCGGAGATATCTGGTAAGGTGGTCGACGAGACGAAGAACACGTTTACCATCGAATCGGCCGGAACTGAGAGAATGGTACCCAAACCAGGCAATGTGTTCAGATTCGCATATGAAGGCAGAACCATAGACATCATCGGATCAGAGATACTGCACCGACCAGAGGACAGAATCAAGAAGGTTAGGTGAATTAAAATGGCAGCAGAAATCAAAGACATCGGAATCGACGTCGTCCCTCCCACCTCGGAGTGCAATGACCCCAACTGCCCGTTCCACGGCAGCCTCCCGGTCAGGGGACAGACGATCGACGGAGTAGTTGCAACCGTCAAGATGAACAAAACAGTCGTCGTCGAGCGCAACTACCTCAAGTATCAGCACAAGTACGAGAGATACGAGAAAAGGAGCAGCAGGTACTCCGCACACGCACCCGCATGCCTCGGCCTGAAGGTCGGCGACAGGGTCAGGATCGCAGAGTGCCGCCCCCTCTCCAAGACCGTGTCCTTCGTAGTCATCGAGAAGAAGGAGTGATTCAGATGAAGGGAATTGCGGGAAACCAGACAAGAGGACTTCAGAACGGATCACAGCTCGATGTCATCGACAACACTGGAGCAAAGGTCATCGAGATCATCACCGTCCCCGGCTACCACGGTGTCGCCAGGAGGGTCCCCTCCGCAGGAGTCGGAGATCTCGTCATCGCATCGGTCAAGAAGGGAACCCCTCAGATGAGGAGGCAGATCGTCTTCGCCGTCATCGTCCGCCAGAGGCGCCCCATGAGGAGGCCCGACGGAACCATGGTCTACTTCGAGGACAACGCGGCGGTCATCACCACCGAGACCGGAGAGACCAAGGGAACAGACATCAAAGGCCCCGTCGCAAGGGAGGCAGCCGAGAGGTGGCCCCGTGTGTCCGCGACAGCCAACACAATCGTGTGAGGTGTGAGATATGGCAAGCAGCAAAGCAAGGGTCCAGAGGAAGAACCAGGCCAACGCATCCGCACACGTGAAGAGGAAGATGCTCTCCGCTCACCTCAGCGCAGACCTCCGTGAGAAATACGGGGTCCGCAGCGCCAGGGTCTGCAAGGGAGACACCGTCATCGTCGTCCGCGGAAACCAGGACATCAAGAACATCGAGGGAAAGGTCCTCGAGGTCTACACCAAGACCGGTCGTGTCTCCATCGAGGGAATCACGATCAACCAGGCGGACGGAACCGCAACCGAGCGCCCCGTCCACGCATCCAACCTCGTGATCACCAAGCTGAACACCGAGGACCCCTGGAGGGTGGATGCCCTGTCCAAGAAAAAGGAGGCTAAAGAATGAGCGACCACATGAAGAGACTGGCAGCACCCAGGACCTGGCCCCTGAAGAGGAAGGTAAGCGTCTGGGTCACCAAGCAGTCTGCCGGAGCACACTCCATCGAGGACTCAATGTCCGCAGTGACCGTCCTCAGGGACATGGTCGGAGCATGTGACACCGCCAGAGAGGCTAAGAGAATCATCGGAAACCGCGAGATGTTCGTCGACGGCAAGGCCGTCAAGAACCCCAAGGCACCCGTCGGATTCATGGATGTCATCAGCATCCCCAAGATGAACCTGAACTACAGGATGCTCATCACCGACAAGGGAAAGCTCGCACTCGTCCCCATCGAGGCAGACGAGGCAGCCTGGGAGATCTGCAAGATCATGGACAAGACCATCGTCAAAGGTGGAAAGGTCCAGCTGAACCTCAGCGGCGGAAGGAACATCCTGCTCGACAAGAACGACTACAAGTGCGGAGACTCCCTGAAGGTCGCCTTCGAGGGACAGGCCATCATGGACCACTACGCACTCGCAGCCGGAAACACCGTCCTGATCAAAGAGGGAGCACACAGCGGAAGCGTCAAGACCGTCAAAGAGGTCGAGATCGTCCGTGGATCCGCACCCAACCTCGTGATCTTCACCGACGGAACCCAGACTGTCGTCGACAACTGCTTCGTCATCGGAGCTGAGAAGTCGGCCGTCAAACTCCCGGAGGCATCCGAATGAGCGGAATGAGAGACCTCCACGTGGAGAAGGTCGTCGTCAACATCGGAGTCGGAGAGGCCGGAGAGAGACTCGTCAAGGCAGAGAAGGTCCTTGAGATGGTCACCGGTCAGAAGCCCGTCGAGACGATCTCCAAGACAGTCAACAGGGACCTCGGAATCCGTCAGGGAATGCCCCTCGGATGCAAGGTCACCCTCAGGGGAGATGTCGCAGAGGACTTCGTCAAGAAGGCACTCGTCATCAGGGAGATGCGCGTCCCAGTGTACTCCTTCGACCAGGAGGGCAACATGTCCTTCGGTATCTCCGATTACACCGACTTCGAGGGAATGAAATACGACCCCGAGATCGGAATCTTCGGAATGGACATCAGTGTCGTCCTCAGGAGGCCCGGAAACAGGGTCACCCAGAGGGCCCTCCTCAGAAGGAGAATCCCCAAGTCCCACCGCGTCTGCCGCGATGAGGCAATCCAGTTCATGAAAGACAAATTTGAGGTTGAGGTGGTCGAATGAAGCCCAAGAAGCAGTTCGGAAGATCTGTCGGCTGCACCCGTTGCGGACGCAGGAGAGGAATCATCAGGAGGTACGGGATGCACCTGTGCCGCCAGTGCTTCAGGGATATGGCTCCCGAGCTCGGATTCAAGAAGTATTCGTGAGGTGTCATAAATGCAGAGCGATCCACTCAATGACGCAATGTGCGTTATCAAAAATGCAGCCCTCAACGGAAAGAGCGAGTGCATCATCCAGCCCTCCTCCAAACTCATCGGCCGTGTGCTGAAGGTTATGCAGGACAAAGGATATATCAGCCAGTTCGAGTACGTCGAGGACGGAAAGGCCGGAAAGTTCCGCGTCATGCTCGACGGAGCAATCAACGACTGCGGAGTAATCAAACCCAGGTACTCCGTCAAGGTGACGGATGTCGAGAGGTTCGAGGCGAGGTTCCTCCCCGCCCAGGACTTCGGACTCCTCATCATGACAACAACCGCCGGAGTGATCACGCAGGACCGTGCTAAAGAGCTCGGTATCGGCGGAAAACTGCTGGCATATGTTTACTGAGGAATATAGATGACAATAGCAGGGAAAATCGAAAGCACCATCGCTATCCCCGGTGCAGTGTCCGTGTCCTACGATGCGGGCATAATGAAGGTCAAAGGACCTAAGGGAGAATTGAGCAGAAACTTCGCGCACCCTGGCATAGATATTGCCGTCGGAGAAGGAGAAGTCAGCGTCAGCTGCGAGTACCCGAGAATCAAAGACAAGGCAATGGTCGGAACCTACGTCGCCCACATCAACAACATGATCAAGGGAGTGACCGTCGGTTTCACCTACCACCTTAAAATCGTGTTCTCCCACTTCCCGATGAAAGTTACCGTTAAGGGTGACCGCGTTGAGATCAACAACTACATGGGAGGACATGCACCCCGTTATGCAAACATCATGAAGGGATGCACAGTCAAGGTCAACGGAGCAGATGTCACCGTAGAGGGAATCGACATCGAGGCCTGCGGTCAGACAGCAGCCAACCTCGAGAGGGCAACCTCCAGGCTCGGATTCGACAAGAGGACCTTCCAGGACGGAATCTACATCGTCCAGAAATCGCACAAGGTGAAAGAATGACCGTGAAAGCACTCACAGACCTCCAGGGTCTGAAAGACAAGAATGTCGAGGAGCTCGCAGGGATCGGAATCACTTCCGTGCCCGAGCTCGCTGAGGCGATCAACGACGATGCGAAGGTCAAGGAGGTCATTAAGGCACTCTCCGGAGTCGGACCCAAGACCGTTGCCGCATGGAAGGCAGCACTCGCAGAGGAAGACGTCGCAGACGCAGCCCCCGCAGAGGCAGCAGCAGAGGTCGTCGAGGCCTCCGAGCAGCAGTACGTCGTCAAGGCGAAGCCCGAGCTCGATGATGAGACCGCAGACGCACTCGCCAAGAGGGCTATGATCTCCGGAAGGAGGCCCGCTTTCAAGAGGCAGGAGTGGTTCAGATACTCCAAGCTCGGCGAGAAGTGGAGAAAACCCAAGGGAATCCACTCCAAGATGAAGAGACAGCTCAAGAGGCGCCCGCCCATGGTGGACGTCGGATTCCGCGGACCCGTCGCCGCAAGGGACCTGCACCCCTCCGGATTCGAGGAGGTCATGGTCTACAACGTGGACGGACTCGAGGGTATCGACCCCAAGAAGCAGGCTGTCCGCATCGGCGGAACCGTTGGAACGAAGAAGAGGATGGCAATCGAGGACAGGGCCGATGAGCTCGGAATCAGGGTCCTCAACAGGATGGTGTGACCATGGCAGACCTGAGAAACCAGAGAAGGATGGCCGCAGAGATCCTGAAGTGCGGTGAGAACAGGGTTTGGATGAACCCTGACAGACTCGACGAGGTCGAGGAGTGCATCACCCGCGCAGACATCCGTACCGCAATCGCATCCGGCCTCATCAAGGCCAAAGCGAAGAACGGAACCTCCAAGGCCAGGATCAGATACGCAGCCGGCCAGAAGGCCAACGGAAAGAGGAAGGGACCCGGATCCAGGAAGGGAACTGCCAACGCCCGTGTCCGTGACAAGGAGCGCTGGATGGCGACCATCAGGCCCATCCGTGACGAGCTCAAGACCCTGAGGGCCGAGGGCAAGATCACCCCCTCCGTCTACAGGCTCTACTACAGGAAGGCCAAGGGAGGACTGTTCAAGTCCCGCAGGCACCTTAGGCAGCACATGATCGCTGCCGGACACCTCAAGGAGGAGATCTGATGGCAACAGGACCTAGATACAAAGTCGCGTTCCGCAGAAGAAGAGAGAACCGCACAGACTACTACGCCCGCCGCAAGCTCCTCGCATCGAGGGAGGCCAGGGCAATCGTCAGGAGATCCAACAAGAACATCACCATCCAGTTCGCCGAGTTCGACATGGAGGGTGACAAGGTCCTCGCAGCCGCGAGCACCAGGGAGCTGAAGGCCCTTGGATGGGAGTACTCTTGCTCCTCCATCCCCGCAGCATACCTCGTCGGATACCTTGCCGGAAAGAAAGCAATCAAAGCAGGAATCGAGTATGCAGTCCTGGACATCGGAATGCAGACCGTGCAGTACGGCGGAGTCCTCTTCGCAACCGTCGCCGGTATGACCGATGCAGGCCTCGAGGTCCCCCACGGCGAGGATGTCCTCCCCGATGAGGACAGGATCCTCGGAAAGCACATCGATGAAGGCATCGAGGCTGCAGTGAACAGCCTCAAAGAGAAGATGGAGGCTGAGTAAAATGGCTGACTGGGTCCCCAAGACAAGACTCGGACAGATGGTCCTCAACGGTGAGATCACCACCATGAGCGACGCACTGGCAACCAAACTGCCCCTCCGCGAGCCCGAGATCGTGGACATCCTCCTCCCCGACCTGAAAGACGAGGTCATCGACCTCAACATGGTCCAGAGGATGACCGATTCCGGAAGGAGGGTCAGGTTCGCCGTCACATGCATCGTCGGAAACGGCGATGGATTCATCGGAATCGGAAGAGCAAAAGGAAAGGAAGTCGGACCTTCCATCAAGAAGGCCATCGACAACGCGAAACTCAACATGATCGAGATCAAGAGAGGATGTGGATCCTGGCAGTGCGGATGCGGCCAGCCCCACAGTCTCCCCTTCGAGGTCATCGGATCCACCGGATCCGTCACCGTCAGCCTGAAACCCGCACCCCGCGGAGTGTCCCTGGCAGTCGGAGACGTCGCCAAGAGCCTGCTGACTCTGGCCGGTGTCCGTGATGCATGGGGTTTCGCCAGAGGAAACACCAAGACCAAGGTCAACTACGCTATGGCGACCTTCGAGGCACTCAAGATGACATCCCGCATGAGGGTCACAGACGAGCAGGCCAAGAACCTGAACATCGTCTCCGGACCCACCGGAATCAACTATGCCGAGACCGACGTCGACGCCCAGGAGGAGTGAAGATGACATACGCCGTTATCCGTGTTCGTGGACAGCCCGATGTCAACCGCGACATCGAGTACACCATGGGACTCCTCGGACTGACCAGGGTCAACCACTGCGTCATCGTTCCCGAGAACGACTCGACCAAGGGAATGCTCCAGGTCGTCAAGGACTACTGCACCTGGGGTGAGGTCGATGAGGCCACCCTCGCCGCACTGATCCGCGCCCGCGGAAAGCTCGCCGGGGACAAGGACATCACCGACGACTACCTCAAGGAGAAGTCCGAGTTCGCCTCCGTCGATGAGATGGCAAAGGCCATCATTGAGAACAACTACAAGATGAGGGATGTCGAGGCAGCCAAGCCCGTCTTCCGCCTGCACCCGCCCGTGAAGGGATACGAGGGCAACAAGCGCTCGTACCAGAACGGCGGAGCACTCGGATACAGGGGAGCAGCCATCAACGATCTCATCAACAGGATGCTCTGAGGTGTGAGAAATGCCTAGCA
>JBJEIK010000053.1:0-2947 GCA_051876975.1 Candidatus Methanomethylophilaceae archaeon | reverse complement strand
CTGGGAGCATCCGAACAGGCTCAGGTCACCTGACATGTTGATGACCACCATGTCCGAAACGGATATCTCCGAAACCAACTCCCGGGCGAGAGAGCGGTCCCTGTCTATCGTATCCGATGAGCATTCCGTGATCGTGCTCCCGTCAGCATATGGGAAATCCTCGATCCTGAGTGACGGACAGTCCGGTTGTCTGATGTTTATGTTGATTAGATGCATGGCTACCACCCTCCCTATCCGAAGACATCGGCAGGCTTCTCCATGGACATAAACCGCGTTTCGGCAACAATATACATTTTATTGACGTATATCGAAGATAAAGGATAAAATATCCAATATCCAATTATATTCATTGATTTTTAAACCTGCCTGCATTTTCTGACCGTTTATTTACATTTTTTCGAACCAATGTTAACAACGTCAGTATTTTTGGATATGAACATATCATAATAAATATTGGATTATACATCCAATAACCACTCACCTTGTGAATGAGTGATTTACTATGGATAACAAACAGATAGCAGCAGTGGCCGTGGTGGCCATCCTTATTGTCGCTGCTGTCGGAGTCTACTTCGTCATGAGCGGCGGAGATTCTGAGTACAGGTCCACCAACACGGACTGCCGTCTCCAGATCCTCGGAAACGCTGACGAGAACGACTATCTCGACAGCGACGACATCACGAAGATCAAAGAGATGATCTCGGAGAACAAGTACACCCAGATTGCCGACGCGAACAACGACGGAAAACTGGACCAGAAGGACATCGACAAGGTTCAGGAGATCCTCGATGCCAAGAAGTACAACGAGGGCAAGGCCCAGGCCGACAAGAAGAAGGTCACGGTCAACTACATCTCCGTCGACCAGGATGTCAAATCCGCCACCTATCCCTTCGGCAACATCGTCATCGTCAACTCCCAGAGGGCCCTTGAGATCGCCATCGCACTCGGTGTCGATGACAGGGTCGTCGGAATGAGCAACAACTCATCCTATTGGGATGATAACGAGTACGCAGGATGCGAGAACATCCCCATCATCGGAGAGAGGAAGGAACCCAACCTCGAGGAGATCCTCAAGCTCGATGCCGACACCATCTATACCGGGAACCTCAAGAACACCTGTGTCAACGTCTCCGGGGACAACGTCGGTGACAAGCAGGTTGTAAGGCTTGCTACCTGGGAGAACGGAGGACTCGAGAACGGAGCCCTCATGCTCGGATTCTTCATGGATGTCGACAAGAGGGCGGAAGAGTACGTCAAGTGGATGGATGACCTGAACAAGGAGATCCAGGACACCCTTGCCAAGATCCCCAACAAGTCCGCCACCAAGTTCATGGCCATGTCGAGTGCCAAATCCATGGCGGTCCAGAAGGACGGTGTCTCCACCGCACTCACCAGGACCGGCGCCACCAACATCGGTAACAGCATTGTAGTCGATCCAACGACCTCCTACGGAACAGCCACCAACTACAAGGAGGAGATCGCTGCGGCGAACACACCCCTGATCATCCTCGCGGTGTACATCATGAGTCAGAACGACCAGACATGGCTCGATAACAAGTACAACGGCTACGACTGGTCCGACAGCTTCGGTGCCACTGATGCATACAAGAACGGCAACATCGTCATGATCGACTACGGAATGCCCTTCTGCCTCGTCACCCTGCTCGGAGCGTACATCATGTTCGAGGACAGCTTCTCCACCGAGTATGTGACCGAGAAGATCCAGGAGTACATGGACGAGTTCACCAACGTCCCCGACGGTTTCAAGGTGAACCTGAACAACTGCGTGTACAAACCCTGAACAAAGTGGGGGTTCGCCCCCACACCTTCATCAACACCATTTCTAGGTTGTTCGCTCTGACGGCGGAGACATCCCTGTCGGACCTCAACGAATCGAACAGGGGTTGTTCATCTGCTACACAAACTGAAACGTCTGACAACGTCCGTGGACACGGAGATATCCGCGGATATCTCGGAGGATGAGCTGGTCGACACATACGGCCACTATCTCCTGAAAAAACTGGGATTCATCGCGATATGCGTCATCGTGACCGTCATCGTCGCAGGCATCGCCATGACGATCGGACCGTATGACATCAGCTTCTTCGAATGTTACAGGATCCTATTCGACCACCTCATGGGGAACATCGCCGATGTGAACAAGGATTGGGTCATATGCGAGGCAAGGTTCCCCAGGATCGCGGCAGGAATCATCGCTGGAGTGGGACTCGCATGCGCAGGAGCCGTCATGCAGAGCACCATGAAGAATCCGCTCGCCGATCCGTACACCACGGGAATATCATCGGGAGCCAGCTTCGGTGCAACGATCGCCATCGTCTCTGGAATCACCCTGATCAACGGGCAGTTCTCACTCGTCCTGAACGCGTTCATCTTCTCCCTGATCCCCACCGCGGTCATCGTCGTCGTATCGGCGATGAAGAGGGCATCACCGACCACGATCATCCTGGCCGGAATAGCCGTGATGTATGTGTTCAACGCCATGACCACGGTACTGATGCTGATGGCAGACCCCAACGACATGGCCGATGTCTATGCCTGGCAGGTCGGAAGCCTCGGGATCACTTCGAAAGATGACATCCCGATAATGTTCGTGGTCACCGTCATAGGAGTGGCCATCATGTGGGCCCTGTCCGGAAAGATAAACGTCCTGGCATCCGGTGACGAGAACGCCAAGACCCTGGGCATCGATGCAGACAAGCTCAGAATCTTCTGCCTCATCGTCGTCTCACTGGTCGCGGCCGCCATCGTGTCGTTCACGGGGATCATCGGATTCGTCGGATTGGTATGTCCCCATGTGGCGAGGATGTTCATCGGTTCGGACAACAAGTACCTGATACCCGCTTCCGCTGCATTGGGAGCACTCATGCTGATCGTGTCCGACCTCATCGGAAAGACGATCATCGCACCCGCGGTGCTCCAGGTCGGA
>JBJEIK010000052.1:0-2953 GCA_051876975.1 Candidatus Methanomethylophilaceae archaeon | reverse complement strand
CTCGTTGGTGACCTTCTTGGCGACATCCTCTGCGATGAGCTTGGACATGACGTTGTAGATCTTTCCGATGTGGGTGATCGGGTTCTTTCCGGAGGTGGCCTCCATGGACATGGGCCTGTAGGGTGTGATCAGACCGTTGCACCTGTTACCCCTTCCGACGGATCCGTCGTCTCCCATCTCCTGGGAGAGTCCGGTGACGGTCAGGTAATAGACTCCGCGGTCGTAATCGTCTCCGGTGTTGATCTCGAGCTTGAAGTTGATGTCCTCGTTTCCGATGATCTTCAGGGCGTTGTCGTAGACCTTGTCGTACATCTGCTCGATGGCGGACTGATAGTGGCTGGCATCGGGGACGTACCTGTCGACCATCGCACAGGCGATGGTGAGGGTGAGGTCGTTGTCGATACGGGATGCCATGACCTTGACGTCCTGTCCGGTCTCGGGCAGATCCTTCTTCATGACTCCGTTGACGTACTCCTCGGTCTTGAGGACGACCTGGTCGGTGATGGAGTAGGGTGCGTATCCGACTCCGAAGGATGTGTCGTTTGCCAGGTGTCCGGATGCCTTGTAGACTCCGGTGAGGTCGTCGGATCCCATTCCGATCTTGGCATCGAGGATGATGTCGGAGTCGACGTCGAGGTTGGGGAAGGTCTTGACGAGGTAGTCGTGGGCGGCCTTCAGTGCGACGGGCTTGCAGGGCAGGGACTTGAGGTCCTCTCCCTCTCCGACGTGGGTTGTTGCACGTCCGACGAGCAGGATGTAGGTGGGGTCGACGATGGTTCCTCCACCGAACTTGGGTGCTGCCTGTCCGGCTGCGATCTGGGTCTCGTCGGTGTTGTGGTGCAGGACGTGTCCGAACTCCTTCTTGTACATCCTACAGAGGGCCTTGGAGACCTCCTCGGCGAGTGCATCGGAGACGGAATCGGGGTGTCCGATTCCTTTCCTCTCGACGATCTCGACTTTCTTCATGGGAACGGGGATCTCGTTGAGTCCCTCCACGTAGATGTTCTTGGACATGATGTTTTGACTCCTATGGCAAACGGGAGCAAATCCTGTATAGATAAACTATACGGACAAAAATATTCTTATATGAATAGTATTCTACCTTCCCTATATGAAATTTCCACCAGCCTCTGACATCAGGAAGATGAGGAAATCCCTGGATGTCACCCAGACGGAGTTGGCGCACTCCTCCGGGATCAGTCAGAGCACCATCGCGAAGATCGAGAGCGGGAAGATATCCGCCAGCTACGAGACTGTGGTGAAGCTTTTCGACACACTCGAGAGCATGAAACACAAGGAACACAAGGACCTGACGGCCGACGATGTCGCCAGCAAGTCGGTGATAACGATCCAGTCCACGGACCTGGTCCACCAGGCATCCGATCTCATGAGGACCACAGGATACTCACAACTACCGGTGCTCAAGGGGGAGATCCCCGTGGGCAGCATCTCCGAAAGGGGGATATTCGAACTGGTCAGACAGGGCTACACCATGGAGCAGCTCGGTCAGACCGTCATCTCGAAGGTGATGGACGAATCCTTCCCCGTGGTCTCGGACACCACACCGATAACCGCCGTGACGACCCTGATGAGCAACTGCAACGCGGTGCTCGTATCGAAGAAGGGGAAGATCGTCGGACTGATCACGAACGCCGACATGCTCAAGCTGATGTGACCTTCCTACGGACGGAACCAGGAAGGACCTCGAACCAATCCATATCATCGACGACGACCGAATTCGGGAAGATGACACGCGCATCCTCCTCCACCAGGCTGCGGTCGTCGTAACGGTTGCTTACATGGGTAAGAAGGAGCATCCCCACGCCCGCACCCATGGCCACCTCGGCAGCCTGACGTGCCGTGGAATGGAAATGATCCGCGGCCAATCCGACCTCGGTCGACATATATGTCGACTCATGTACCAGCGCAGTGGCACCCCTGCACCCTTCTATCACCGTGTCGCATGGCATGGTATCCCCTGTGTACGCGACCGATGCACCCGGTGTCTTCGGACCCACCACCATCTCCGGCGTGACATCACCCACCGTCTCGCCGTTCTTCAGACGGGCCATGTCGGGACCATCCTTTATGCCGAGGGACAACGCCTTGGCACGGTCCAGCTTCCCCGGTTTGTCCTTCTCCCTGACGATGAATCCGATCGAGGGCATACCGTGATCGGTCCTGAAGGAACGGACGGTCATGTCCCTGACCGCGAACTCCTCCCCTCCCTCGAGCTCCAGAACCTCCAGTGGATAGATCGTCTCCCCCTCCGTGGCGGTCATCATCATGTCGAGACCCTTGGCCAAACCCTTCGGTCCGTAGACGGTGAGAGGATCGGTCCTTCCGGACAGGCTCATGGTCTGCAGCAATCCGGGGAGCCCGAACACATGGTCCCCGTGGAGGTGCGTTATAAGCACCGCCCTTATCTTCATGAACGAGAATGGCGAGATCATCAGCTGGCGCTGTGAACCCTCGCCGCAGTCCATGAGGATGATGTCGGAGCCGCCCCTCACCGCGATGCAGGATGTGGCCCTGTCGCGGGATGGTACGCTGGCACCCGTTCCTAGGAAGAGCAGCTCCAACATGTTTATACCGGCTCAGTAGAGCTGGTCGATCTCCCTGTCGGTCTTGGTCTCCTTCTTGAACTCCTTGTAGTGCTCCTTGCACAGGTGGACCTGGCGGATGTCGGGGTTCTTCAGCTTCAGGGACGACCTGGAGACCTGTTTGATGTTGAAAGACCTCTCGGCGGTCTTGTCGCATCCGAGGACGTCGCAGACCTCCTCGACGGTGTTGTGTTTAGCCAATGCCATGATATCACGATTGATTCCACTTGTTCTTATAATCTGGCTCAGATGGTTCGTGAAAACCGCCCACTGCATCCGTAACATGGAATGCCTTCCACGATGCGGAAGGGGTTCGGGGGAACCGCATCCACCCCATGTGAGGATCCATC
>JBJEIK010000051.1:0-2955 GCA_051876975.1 Candidatus Methanomethylophilaceae archaeon | reverse complement strand
ATCGAGTGGCAGATGGAGGGGTTCCTCATCCATCATGGCCGCATCCTCGCGGATATTGGAAAGGTCGTTGTCGGAGATCTTCACCATGGCATGGCATCTGGCCACCTCCATCATGAGCTGTTTGGCGATCATCTGCTTCCTTGCCTGGGAGATGTCGTCACGGGTGGACACCATTGCGGATTCGCATGCCTTGCGGACCTCGGTCCGGAACAGAGCCTCCCTGTCTGAACGGCTGAATATCAGATCATCGCCTCCAGTACCTTCCTCATTGTTGACTTGAGCTCCTTCAAGGCGGCATGGGTTATCTTCTCCGACTCCCTGTCCTCCGGGGACAGCTCCCTCAGATACTCGGCATACAGCTTGGGCGGAAGTTCACTCGCCTTGGTGAGGAGAAGGAGATCCTCATTGAATCCGTTGTCCAGGGAATCGAGGTCCCCCAGATAGTACTGTGATGCCATGCGGTAGTATCTCTCATCCACATCCACGTAATCGATGAGTTCCCTGTAAATGGGCTCCCTTTCGGGATCCTCCACTATGCGGAGAGTGAACATCTCGTGTTCCAACATCTTCCTGTCGGCTCCCTTCAGGAACATGTCCGAGAGGGTCTTCCTGTCTACGTTCTTGCTGCGTGACATTGTATCATTATTAATTAAGTTGGTAACTTAATTTGATTTATTATTATCAAGTATATTGTTCTCTATGATGGAATCGAAACGATCGGAGACCTTCATAGCGAATCTGAGACAATCCTGTTTGGAATCACAGACCCTGATCTTCATGGACCTTATCACATAGGGCCTGACCTTCACATTGGAACGCGAGGAATCGATCTCCAGGATTATGTCCGTGATATCCTTACTGGCCTTCGCGATGAACTCGTCGGTTCTGATACGCATGACCGACCTCTCACCGCCGACCGAGTTGAAGGCTATACTCCTTCCATCCACGATTATCCTGTAACCTGATATCTCGGAATAGGATAGGACAGGGATGCACCTGTTCGGATAAGGACCCTTGAAGAACAGACGATGATCATCATCGAAGTGCAGATCGGCCAGAACCTCCGAATCGGTGAACGATTCTATGCGGGCCATCAATTCGGGATCCTTGATCTGCATGGACCTTATGTCCTCCACACAGGGGCGGTCCAGGGTACGGTCCAACGGCATGCACATCGGACAGATCCACCCATCAGTTGCGTGGAACCCGCCGTTGGGACTTCCGCATATGGAACATTGGTGGATGACCTCATCCCTCTTCCTGAAGAACATCGACACACCACATACGGATATCATAAAAAGCCTTGTCTGTCGTCATGCATCCCCTTGTACGATGTGACCGCCAAGGGTGCTGTCAGCACGAGATACCATATGAGACCGAACACGGGCAACACCCCGTATGTCCCGGAGAATACGGAATACAGCAATATCGCGAAGTATCCTATCATACCGATCGCCGCCATCGCCACCTGTGCCCCGTTCCCACTACCCCCCATCATCGCCGGCATGATCAGGAACATGAAGAACATGGATACGGAGCGGAACAGATCGAACACGAGCAGACATGTGAAGAGAACCGCGATCACTGCGGATAGACAGAGACCGATGAAGGTGATGCGACAGCCTTCTGCATCTCCGATGAACATATTCATGGTTGGAAGAAGACTACTGGATATATCCAGCATTCCATCCGTACCATCCGGAAGGTTGCATGGTTTCCTTCATTAGCATGTTCCCGTATTCACCTGTCATGACCACAAGACTTGCCGTTTTCGATCTCGACGGAACCATCGCCGACTCCAAGGAAGGTATATTCTTCAGCTACCGCCACACGGCGGAGGTCCTCGGAAAACCGGAACCATCCATCGAATCGTTGAACGCGAGCCTCGGAGGGCCGCTACCGGAGAACATGAAGAAGCTATTCGACCTGGACGACGATATGGTGTCGGAGGCAGTATCGATATACAGAGATGAATACTCCCGTAAAGGAGAGACCTTGGTGAAACCTTTCCCGGGGATCATCGCTACCATCGAGAGGATAAGGGCCATGGGTGTCCGCGTGGCCGTCGCCACACTCAAGATGGACAGGTTCGCATTCGGACTCCTCGATGACTGGGGCATTGCATGGATGTTCCATTCCATACACGGAGCCAATGAAGATGATGAGCTGTCCAAATCCGATCTCATAGGGTGGTGCATGTCCGACGCAGGTGTCTCCCCGGAAGAGACGGTGATGATCGGAGACAGCATGGATGATCTTGAAGCGGCAAGGGAATGCGGTATCCGCTTCATCGGAGCCTCATACGGATTCTCCCTTCCGAAGGAGAAATGCATGGAGGAAGGTGTGGACTCCGCGGAATCGCCGGCAGACCTCGCAGATCTCATCGTACAATGATGGTCTAAGATCGGACAGGGCCATCATCCGATAATCCTGAAACCCGATTCATCACCCTCCGCGGTGTACTTCACACCGCGTGCGTCCAAAACCTGACGTATTGTCCTGGCGCTGATACCGAGCCCCAGATTCATGAACTGGTTCTCGACGACACTGCTGCCGTCATACTCCGCAATGGGATGGAATCCGAGCGGAAGATGGGACGTCTGGACCTGGAGAGCGTAGATCCTCCCCTTTGTGTCTAGAATAGGACAACCAGACTGACCCTTCAATCCGGGACTGGATGTCTCGATGTACTCCATCCTATAGCCTCCATCCTTGCTCAGTCCGCGGTCGATGGTCCTGGTGTGTATCCCCTCATTGGGGAAGAAGGCACGGTCGACATCGATCTTCGGGATGCAGAAGGCATTCATCTTCTCATTGAAATCGGACTTGATCTCCAGGAATGCGAACCCCATCCTGCACAGACTCCTGCCACGGACGGCATGGTCCGGATCTATGAACACGGGATATTCCTTCACCCATTCGGGTTTGAAGGGTTCCAACCTTCCGATGGCGAGG
>JBJEIK010000050.1:0-2955 GCA_051876975.1 Candidatus Methanomethylophilaceae archaeon | reverse complement strand
GCAGAGACTCCTACCGAAGATAGATTCCAAGGATATCGCAGGCTGCAGTCCCCCTGCGGTCTTCGTAGGACGCCACGGATATCCCAAAGTGGAGATCGGACCATTGCTTCCGGCCGAGTTCGGCGACACATCCCTCCTGGACACGCCGGAGAGGTGGGTAGGCAGGTCGATAGACGAGATCGCCGACATGAGGTTCAGGCTCGTGAGGGGGAAGTACAGGATAGATGCCACCGACTTCGCCAAATCCGGGAGGATCGTCGACAGCGTGCAGGAGATAGCCCTCACCGAAAGACCGATCGAGGTGGAGACCTCCTTCGAGAAGAAGCCAACCGGAAGGGTCGTCCTGGATGACGAGGTACAGCCTTTCGGACCCTCCGGCAGGATGGAGCAGATGACCATAGGAAACGGAAGGTTCGAGAGGAACCTCGAGAAGAGCTTCTACGACACCGACATGAGGTCGGCGGATGCCGTCGTCGCCGCCTACAGGAACGGAACACTCGTGTCGGAGATAGAGAAGGCGTTCTCCGTCGGCACCATGGGTGTGGGGAAGAGGAGGCGCTTCGTCCCCACGAGATGGAGCATCACCGCCGTTGACGACATAATAGGCAAGGATCTGATCTCAGACACACGCTTCAACCAGACAATCGATGAGTACAGACTGTACCAATGGGACCAGCTGGACAACAGATGGAGCATCATAATGATGCCCTGCAGCTGGAGGTTCGAGATGATCGAGGCCTGGTTCCCCCAATCCAGCTGGAATCCCAGTTCCACAAGGATAGACATAACCGCGGACTCGGAGTTCTTCGATGGGAGAACGGAGTACGCCAAATGCGGAGGGGCCTACTACGCCGCGAGGCTGGCTGTGAACGAGCTGCTCCAGGAACAGGGACGCAGTGCAGGCGTCATAGTCCTGAGGGAGATCCATCCCGGATACGACATCCCCCTGGGCGTCTGGAACATCCGCGAGAACGTAAGGGCGGCGCTGAGACAGCAGCCGATGACCAGCGACACCCTGGAGGGACTGTGGCCGAAGGTGGATGCGTACATGGACGTGAAGAAGGAGACCTGGACCAGGAACTCAACCGTGATAAGGGAGTGGAAGGTCCAGAGACGGCTCGACGAGTTCTACTGATAAGATGGCTGATAACTTCCGCTTCTTCGACACCACGACACCTCCCCAGAAGGGGAAGGTGGAATCCGGACTGTGCTCAATATGCAAGGGCGCCCACAGACTCTGCGGAAAGGACAGATGCCCTCTGATGGTGAAGTTCTACTCCAGGCAGAAGACCATGCCCCTGATAGATACCAAGGACCTGGCCGGATGCAGTCCCCCTGCGGTCTTCGTGGGAAGATACGGATATCCCAAGGTGGACATCGGCCCCCTCCTCCCGCCGGAATTCGGGGACACATCGGTGATGGACAAGCCGGAGTTGTGGACCGGGAAGTCCATAGACGAGATCGTGGACTTCAGGTTCAGACTCGTGAGGGGGAAGTACAGGATCGATGCCACCGATTTCAGGAAGGGCGGAAGGATCGTCGACAGCGTGCAGGAGCTAGCCCTCACCGAGAAGCCCGTGGAGGTGGAGGCCGCGTTCTCCCAGAAACCCTCGGGGAGGATAATCCTGGACGACGAGGTCCAGCCGTTCGGACCGTCCGCAAGGATGGAGGGTTTCACCAAGGGGAACGGCAGGTTCGAGAGGAACCTCGAACGCAACTTCTACGATACCGACCTGAAGGCCACCGATGCGGTGGTGGCTGCATACAGGAACGGCACCCTGATATCGGAGATACAGAAGGCCTTCTCCGTGGGGACTATGGGGGTGGACAGGAACAGGCGCTTCGTCCCCACCAGGTGGAGCATAACCGCCGTGGACGACATAATCGGCAAGGACCTGTTGAGGACCACCAAGTACAACGAGACCATCGACGACTTCAGACTATACAGATGGAACGCCCTTGACAACAGATGGGCGATACTGATGATGCCATGCACCTGGAGGTTCGAGCTCATAGAGGCATGGTACCCCAACACCACATGGAACCCCATGGGGAAGGAGATCGACATAATCTCCGACTGCGAGTTCTTCGACGGAAGGACGGAATACGCGCACATCGGCGGATGCTACTACGCATCCAGGATGGCGGTGAACGAGCTCCTGATAAAGGAGGGGAGGACCGCCGGTGTCGTGATCATGAGGGAGGCACATCCCGGTTACATCATGCCGGTGGGCGTGTGGAACGTCAGGGAGAACGTGAGGGCGGCCCTCAAGACGGAACCGATGCACTTCGACACGCTCGACCAGGCCTGGGTGGAGATAGAGGGGATGATGGACATCAAGAGGGACACCTGGATCAAGCATTCCGGAGTGCTGACCGATTGGCGTATCCAGAGGAGGATCGATGACTTCTACTGACCTGACCCTGTTGGACTTCTCCACCGAACGCAGGGAATGGGATGGGGTGTTCGAGTACATCGACTGTAAGAAGGCCCTGTCGCCATCCAAACTCCCCGAGATGGACTACGCCCTCAACCCGTACACCGGATGCGAGCACGGATGCATCTACTGCTACGGTCCCGGGGTAGTGCACGCCGATCCATCCGGTTGGAGGGTTGTGAGGGTGAAGAGGAACATCCCGGAGAGGCTCTCAAGGGAACTCCCGGCGGTCGACGGGATCATCGGCATAGGGACGGTCACGGACCCGTATCAGTATGCGGAGGGGAGGTTCATGCTCACCCGCATGTGCCTCGAGGTATTGGCAAGGAACGACAGGGAGATCCACATGCACACCAAATCAGACCTCATAACGAGGGATGTGGAGCTCCTGTCCACGATGAAGGGCATCGTCGGCATCACAGTCACCACACTGGATGAACGTATCTCGAAGATGACGGAGCCCGGTGCACCTCTTCCCTCCAGAAGGCTGGAGGCGATGGAGACCCTGCATGATGCG
>JBJEIK010000049.1:0-2974 GCA_051876975.1 Candidatus Methanomethylophilaceae archaeon | reverse complement strand
CACCTGTTCCCACGGTCTGCTCCATAGAGTATGTTTGTCCAAAAATGGTTGGAGCATCACGTTCAGACCATAATGAAGGGGGAAACCCTTATGTGTCAGATGTGTCTTTCACATTATAAGGAGTGTGACGGCCCATGCGGGCCGGATGCTTTAGGAGCATCACACCTTGACACCCCTTACGGGATGTCAATGATGATCTCGACCTCATCGGTCTTGATCACGATACGAAAACCGTGGCCGCGGTTCTCGATGTGGATCTCCACGATCCTAACACCTCCTGCCGGGACGGTTCCGAATCTGCCGGGAAGTGGAATGCCACGACAGACTCGGAGCTTCCCGTTTTCCGGTAATCGTCCGATAGTAAGATACTATAAAGTATTTGGTATCGATATCAAATACTATCTACCATCAGACCTGATTGTTTCTCACTCAAGTAATCAAATGAAGTTTAATCCACTTGGTGGTGTTCCGATATCCAGATAACCATCCATCGTCAATCACCCATCCATGACGAACGAGAACTATCAGAAGTGCAAGACCTGCCGCTTCTGCAGGCATTCCGATGACATGTGGGTGTGCCTTCCGGAATCCAGGCCCACGGGTCCGGAGGAGTCATGCGGTAGGTACAGACCGGGATGCTGCGAGAACTGCACATCATATAGCAAGGGGGTCTGCACAAGAACGGGTGCCGAGATGTTCTCCCTGGACGTCTGTTCAGACTACGATCCCTCAGGCTCCGTCTGAGATCCTGTCCTTCCTGTTCGACAGAATGTTCTTGATGCTCGCCTTCGCCTTGGCTTCTCCGGTGAGCACCTTCATCGCAGATTCCGGGATGCCGTAGTAGACGATGTTGTCGCACAATGAGACATTTGTCACCATCTCAGGTCTGACCCTGGAGTAGCGCCCCTGCAGGGCGCCGACGGTTTCGTTGATCGTCTTGGATATGCCGTAGAGGTTCTTCGAGATGAAGTCCTTGGAGTTGATGAACCCGGTCTCTGGGAGGAATGGGTTGTACGTTCCATCCATGAAGTCGTCCTCCAGGTCGTCCACGGCATCCATGATGTAGACCGCGGTGCTCAGTTCCGTGAAGAGCTCGTCGAGGTCCTCGGAGGCGTGTTCCCCCGCGATGTCAGCAAGGGCACCGATCAGTCCCTGTCCGAAGGTCCTGCCCATGAGCCTCGCATCCCTGCATCCCGCGAGTTCCAGATCCCTGAGCTTTGAGAATCCCTCTCCGACCATCTGGTCGTATTTGGGGAACTCCTCCACCGCCTTGCCTATGGCCTTGGCGAGTGTCTGGGATATGACCTTGGTCTTCAGGGATGGTTTGTCCGTCTCGTCGTCCTCCAGCTCCCATTTGGTCAGGATGAGGGTGTAGGCTGCCATCTTCCTCATCAGTTCGGAATCCGCATGGGGATCCTCCAGGACGCATATGGTCTTCGAAGTTCCCTCGAACTCGAGGACATCGCCTACGACCCCGTTCAGGAGGATGGTGTTGAACGTCATGTCGAAGTTCACCGTCGCCGCCCCCCTGAGGCCGAAGCCTCCCCTGAGCTGGTGGCAGCCCTCGCAGTAGTACTTCCTGTAGAGTCTGAAGTCCGCGGGCGAGAGCTTTCCGTATGCGGGGACGGTGTAACCGAACATCGTTCCGACCCATCGCATCTGTGTATAATAATGGTGATGTGAGGGTGGGCGGATATGCATCCAACCACCGAATCGGTAACCTTCGGAAAATATGTTCTGGCATGTGTTCCGATGAGGAAAACGGAGTGGAACAGTTTTAAATATGCCCAATTAGTACGGCCACCATCGAAGTACTTTCGACAATAGGTGAGTATCCATGTCATACGATGCTGAATCTGTAGACAATCTGACAGCACTTTACGAGAGCCAGTCCCCCTCCGCGTTCATCGCATTCGCCATGGAGGGACTTCCCGAGTCCGACCACGCAGAGCGTTACGACAAGGGTGACCACTCCGGATCCACAAAGTGCGACTACGGATGCTGCAACGACAAGGGATGCTGTGCCACACCCGGTTGGTATGCGTGCCTCGCAGGATGCATCGTCGTCTGCTGCGCATGCTGCTGCTACGTCACGAACGGATTCAACGGCGTCTGGACCTACTGGCCCTTCTGATGTCATTCTCCCGTCGCAGTGCATCGTCTGCGACGGGGACCGTTCATGAAACCCTACATCTCCGTGGTAGTCAAACCTACCCTTTTCTGCAACACCGATTGCAAGCACTGCTACCACACACCCGAGGAGAGGGTCCGCGGGGAGATGTCCCTTGAGACCCTGGAGAACCTCATAAGGAAGGTCTCAGAGGAGTACGAGTCCGCCTGGTTCATCTGGCATGGCGGTGAACCCATGACGCTTCCCATGTCCTTCTACAAGGAGGCGATGAGGCTCGAGGAGGAGTACTTCGGGAAGAGGTCCTTCAGGTTCGGGAACACCATCCAGACCAACGGGATGCTGCTGAACAGGAGGTTCATGGCCTATTGCAGGGAGAAGGCGATCAACGTCGGGGTCTCTTATGAAGGACCATACAACAACATCCTCAGGGAAGGCGATGTGGGGAAGGTTCTGGGGACTCTGTCATCCAAGGATAACAAGTATTCCGTCAGTTCCACCATCTCTGCAGAGACCGCATCGAAGCAGGCGGAACTTTACAGGTACTTCCGCGACAAGGGAACGAACGTGTCCTTCTCACCGGTGATCCCGGCGGGATGCGCCAAGTGCAACGGCACCGTTCCGGATGCGGACGAGTTCATCAAGGGGAGCATCGAGGCATTCGATGAGTGGTTACATGATTCCGACTCGAAGATCCCGCTCATCCCCCATTACCTGTATGTCCTGAGCTATCTCGGCGATCCGACACCCTCCGATTGTGCGCACACATCATGTCTCACCAAATGGCTGTGTGTGAATCCCGACGGTTCCATCTACCCCTGTGCGAAGGCATGTCCGAAGAGATCG
>JBJEIK010000048.1:0-15834 GCA_051876975.1 Candidatus Methanomethylophilaceae archaeon | reverse complement strand
GGAGCAGCTTGTTGTGGATCGACTTGGCGATCTCGAACTTGTCGGACTGTGCGTTGTTGACCATCTCGGAGACGAGTCCGGGGCAGCAGTTCGATGTGACGGACACGACTCCGTCGGCACCCATGCTCATGAGGGCGAGGGTGATGCTGTCGTCACCACTGAGGACCTCGAATCCCTCGGGCCTCCTGGCGATGATGTTCTGGATCTGGGCCATGTTCCCGCTGGCCTCCTTCACTCCCACGATGCCGGGGAGCTCGGCGAGCCTGAGCATCGTGTCCACGTTGATGTTGGACCCGGTCCTTCCGGGGATGTTGTACACGATGATGGGGATGTCCAGTGCGGCCTCGATGGCCTCGTAGTGTCTGAAGATGCCCTCCTGCGTGGGCTTGACGTAGTAGGGTGATATCGACAGGATACCGTCGGCACCCAGGTCCTCGGCGTTCTTGCTGAGGTTCACCGCCTCCGTGGTGCAGTTGCTCCCGGCTCCGGCCAGGACCTTCGCCTTCTTGGCCTCGTCCACGACTATGCTGATGACCTTGAGGTGCTCCTCGTAGCTCATCATGGCGGACTCGCCAGTGGACCCGCAGGGGACCAGTGTGTTGACACCGTTCTCCTCCTGGAAGTTGACGAGCCTCCTGAGGGCCTCCTCGTCGACACTCCCGTCCTTCGCGAACGGGGTGATCAGTGCTGTTCCTGTTCCTGCAAACATCTAGTATCAGGCCTCTCCGAAATGCTCCTTCAATATCAGGCGGGTGCGGGTGCTCAGGATGTTGTCGTAGCGTCTGACCCTCTCGATGATGTCGTTGAGGTGCTGGGACGATTCAACATCCACGATCGCGATGATGTCCTGGTCTCCGGTGACCTCGAACACCTCGGTGACGCCGTCGTAGCTCGCGAGCTCCCTGGCTATCTCCTGGGTGTCGGTGTTCACGTCGATCCTTATCTCGACCAGGGCCTTGACGTTCCTCGAGCTCGTCTTTATCGTGAACCCGCGGATAATGCCCTCCTCCGTCATCCTGTGCACCCTGCTGCGGACCGTTCCCTCGGACACTCCCAGCTGGTTTGCTATTTCGACGAAGGGGCACCTGGAATCTTTCTTCATGATTTCGATGATTCTCTTGTCAAGGTTGTCGATCATAAAATCCCCCGCTTTCTACTGAATTCGTAGCTGCTCGGCAGAGAATCTGGTCGTATTATATAAACTGTAGGATTTCGTGGTCATTTAGCGGAAATCCCCAGGTCAGAGAGTGAAAAAAGGGGTAAGAGGTTTGATATTCTGCGGAATCCGCAGAACCGGTTCGGAATCAGTCGTCCGTCTTGTCGGTGGGCTTCTTCTTACCGTCGCAGGGTTCCAGCATGGTGACCTCGAGCCTGTTGTAGGGGATCTCGATGTCGTTGTCGAGGAAGAGCTTGTACATCATCTCCCTGAGCTGTCCAGCGTAGTGGGAGCTGCTGTCGAAGTCGTCCACGAAGCATGCCAGCCTGTACTCGATACCGGAGTCCAGGAATGCTGTGAGCCTGGTCCCGGGCATGGGCTCGCTACCGTCCTTGATGACATGGGGGTGCATCATGGCGGCCTTGATCATGAGCTCCTTGGCCAGGGTGAGGTTGGTGTCGTATGCCACGTCCATGTAGACGAAGATCCTGGTGTTCTTGGAGTCCTTCGTGAGGTTGACGATGGATGCCGCGGAGACCACGTTGTTGGGCATGGTGATGATCTGGTCCTTGTCCCAGTTGTTGAACTCGGTGTACATCAGCTTGACCTTGCGGACGATGTAGACCGTGTCGTTGATCTTCACGTAGTCGCCCTTCTTGAAGGGCCTTGTTGCGAGGAGCACGATACCGCTGAAGAACTGGCCGAGGATGCTCTGGGCACCCAGGGTGATACCTAGGGATACGACTCCGGCGCTCATCAGGATTCCACCCAGGTCAACTCCGAATGAAGCGAGGATGATCGCGACACCGAGCACGCAGAGGACCAGCTTCCCGACCATCTTGAACAGGGGGATGAGCGATGTGTCGAATCCGTCCACCTCGATGGAGTCCTCAGCATTGCGGAAGAACGAGGTGATGATGAACATGTAGATCTCCCATCCTATCATGGCACCTATGACCACGTACAGGATCGTGGAGAGGGTGCTCATGCTGTGACTGATCTCGGGACCGGCGCCAACGATCTGTGCGCACTCGTTCACCGCGATGACGAACATCAGGATGGTGATGAGCTTGGTCAGTGTCTTCTTGAGCTTCTTCCTCTCCTCGCTGCTCTTCCTGAAACCGACCAATCTGGTCAGGAGGGGGATCACGAGGTATGACACTACGATCGTGGCGACGATCCAGATGATGAGTGTGACGGCTGCGGTGATCCACTCGTTGTCGAGGGGTTCCGGCAGGGTGTTGGGGAAGATGCCGAAGAACTTGTTGAAGGCATCCTCGGAGTAGTACTGTGACTCCACATCGACGTTCATGGTGATCTGTATGGTCACCAGGGATCCGTCGGAGACATCGGTGACGATGATGGTCGCACCCACCGTGTCGGTCTGACTCTTTGCGTACTCGCCGGCCGTGATGTCGACAGTGACAGTGCAGATGGTCTTGTCGGAGACATCCCCGGGGAAGATGAGGTCCTTGTTGGAGGATGTGGACACGGACAGGTCGTTTCCGGATGAACCCGTTGCATGGAGGTTCAGGGCGTTCGCGGAGACGTTCGTGATGTACACTGGGATGCTGTATGTCTTGTTGTTGTTGACCTTGATGTCGTCGATCACCAACGTGATGACGTCTCCCGATGTGCTCTCGGTCACCTTGTGACCCGGGACCACGACCGTGATGCCGTCCGTGGTGATCTCGGCCGATGAATCGTCCGAGGCCATGGGAACGAACAGTATGGCCATCATCGCTACTACCGCGACGACCGCCATGGTTCTCTTGAATGACATGTTCTAATCCAGTCCTATGAACTATAATAAGCTGGGGATGGATTTCCGTGCGATATGTGTTGCATATCGGCGGAGGAGGTTTGTTTCCTCATCGTTTCATCGATCATGACCTCTGCCGCATACCATGATGCCAGGTCCAGGGAGGTTCCCGACATCCATTGGCTTCTGGTGTCGGTTATGTCGGCGGTCATGTGCGTATTCCGTCTGGACGGCATCATCCACGTTGTCCTCGGAATGGCATCCGTGGCCATGATGGCCGTGTACATGCTCTCCGACAGGGTTTCCGGGTTGTTGGCAATCCCTTTCCTGGCGTTTCCCGTTCTGATCCATTCGTTCCTCTACATCGATGGGGAGGGTCCATGGGTGCTCGTGGTCCCGGTGATGTACCTGTTCTTCCTGACCCTGTACCACCTCGGGATGCTCAGGGGCGGTGCGGATGCCAAGGCGATGATGTCCCTGTCCATGGTGTCCCCGTATTATCCTTGGTCGGGAGCGATCTGGACTTCGGGAGCTTTGGACGGCATCCTGTTGAATCCTCCGTTCGTGGTGTTCGCCCTCGCCTTGGTCCTCTCGCTCCTCTCCGCCGTCCCGGTCCTGATCGGGAACCTCCGGTCCGGCAGGCTGTCGCCCTTCCATTATAGAATATCTATAGAGGAGGCGGAACACTCCTTCGTGTGGCCGTTGGAGGATGTGGTGGACGGACGTGTCCGGAGGGTTGGTCCGCCGGAGGATCCGGGGGACGTGTACGAACGTCTGAGGGGTAATGGGAACACCGATGTGGAGGTCACTCCGATGGTTCCTTTCATCGTACCGATCACCGTCTCCTATGTCATGGTGATGATCATTGGGGATCCGTTGACAGCAGTCATCGGATGAGAAGCGTATGCGCGGTCGGGAGATTTCCGGATCGTTCCCTTCCGCGCATTATCCGGGTTTATCCGGTCATCGACTTAACGTTTGAGCGATGACACTCGGTGTCTGTGTGTGGAAAAGCACCGTTTTCGTGCAAATGATTGGATATCAGCGGACAATGTTGATGTGGTGTCCGCAGGCGGAGCACCTGTCCCCGTCGAGGTCGACTATGTCTACCAGGTATCCCAGTCTCTTCACCACCGTGGTCCCGCATTCGGGACAGAACGTGTCATCCGCACCGTCTATCAGTGCGTTCCCCACGTACACGTAGTTCAGTCCGCACTCCATCCCGATCCCCCTGCATCTGAGGACGGTCTCGACGGGTGTCCACGGGACATCCATCATCTCGTTGTCGGGGTGGAAACGGGTGAAATGGACGGGAACATCCTCGGAGAGGTTCTCCTTCACCCACATGCAGAACCTGCGCACCTCGTCCTCGCCATCGTTGTAGGCAGGTATGACCAGATATGTCAGTTCCAGGTGCACGCCCTCTTCGAAGACCATCTTCGTCGATCTTAGGACGTCGTCGAGATGGGCCCCGCACACCTTCATGTAGAAGTCGTCGGTGAATCCCTTGATGTCGATGTTCATCGCATCGGTCACCTTGCAGAGTTCCCTGAGGGGTTCCTCGCAGACCAGCCCGTTGGTCACCAGGACAAGATGGAGGTCTGGGTCCAGGGCCATCACGTCCATGATGTACTCGAACCAGATCATCGGCTCGTTGTAGGTGAATGCGATGATGTCCTGCTTCTCGCTCCTGCATAGGGAGATGAGCTCATCAGGTCTCTCGTAGGTCGTCCTCTTCTTCCCGGACGACAGCATGGATATGGCGTAGTTCTGACAGTGCCTGCATCTCATGTTGCATCCGATCCCTCCGACGGAGAAGCATCTGGAATGTGGTTTGTAATGATAGAGCGGCTTCTTTTCGATGGGATCCACGCACAGGGAGGACACCTTTCCGTATGAGTACGCCACAAGCACGTCCTCGTCGGCCCTGCGCGAACCGCATCTCCCGTATTCGCCGAATGCGATGCGGCATCTGTGCGGGCAGAGTCCGCATATGTATCCCCTGTCGACCTTCTCGTAGAAGCGGGATTCGATCCTGTCGCCGTTAATAGTGGCCATATCCGATCCTCTTCCTCTCGCCTTCGCGGATCAGGTCGAGTTCTCCCCCATCGTTGACCATGCCGATTATGGCGAACTCCACCTCCGCATCGTATATCCTCTCGAGTCTGTCCTTGTCGGCCGTGAACACGAGTTCGTACTCCCCTCCCCATCCTATGAGCATGTCCTCAAGGGAGGAACCGGTCGCCTCCGCGATCTCCTCGACGCCCTCTCCCCTGGGGAGGAAGTCGTATTCGATGTCGATTCCCACGCCGGATGCGGAGCATATGGTGTTCAGTGCGGTCGCAAGTCCGTCGGAGAGGTCCATGCAGGATGTCACCGCACCGCAGGATGCCAGGGCCATGCCCTCGGCCACCTTGGGTATGGGGACGTAGAGGGACTCCCTCACTTCGGGAGCATCGATCCCGTGGTCCAGGGAGATGAACCCGGCAGCGGGCGATCCAAGGGGTCCGGTTACCGCCACCACATCTCCAGGTGATGCTCCGGATCTGAGCATGGGCTTCCTTCCGTCCATGGTCCCTATCGCGGTTCCGGCCACGATCCCCGGTCCTGTCTTGGTGTCCCCTCCCACGATCCCGGTGCCGCAGAACTCGCAGCACTGGTCGATGCCGCTCATGATGTCGTACGCCGCCTTGGAGTCCAGGTCCATGGGCAGAGCAAGTCCTGCCAGGAATCCGATCGGTCTCGCACCCATGGCCGCCAGGTCGCTGAAGTTCACCGCTGCGGCATACCATCCGAACTGCTCGTAGGTCATCCCCGCGGGAAAATGTCTGTCGAATGTGACTATGTCGGTGGATACCACCGTATCCTTCCCTATTATAGCGGCGTCATCGCCGGGCCCCACGAGACCTTCCGGTCTAATGAAGCTCTTGAAATCCTCTATGAGCTGACGCTCGCCGATGTCTCCGAGAAGGGTCATCGTCTCCGACTAGAATCTATGGGTATGTAAATGTGCCCTCAGAAGAACTCGTCCAGGCTCTTGACCCTGGGCTTGGGTTTGGCGGCGGGTCTCGGTCTGTCCTTCGGTACATCATCGGATGACGAGAACGCACCGCTGAACAGGGTGGCCTGCTGACTTCCCCTCATCAGATCCTTCTCATCCCATCCGAACACCTCGGTGATGCGGGATGCGGTCTGGGAGAGACGTTCGGCATAGTACCTGTAGTCCGGTTTGGCGGTGAACTCCACTCCGCTGATGTAAGGTTCCACCGTCTGGGGTGTGGACTTCCCGTCGGTGACGATCCAGGAGATCTTCATGCCGGGGATGAAGTCGTATCCCATCTCCATCAGCTTCTTCGCCGCCTGGACGTTCGCCATCCTGTCCGGGTTCTCGTACGCATCCAATCCCTTGCACGTCTTTGATATCACCAGGTCCGACGGTGGGACCCTTCCGGACTGTACCGATTGGATGGCCGTCCTGACCATTTCCAGCGCCTCTTCGTTCCTCTCGTCCAGGATCATCTCGAACAGTTCCGTGAGCACCTTGCTCTGAAGGTCGAAGGAATCGGATCTCCTGATCTCGTACCCCCTCACCAGGAGCTCGTCGGATGTCGCCGGCCACACGATCCTCCCCACGTACCTCTTCTTCTTCCCATGGGTGAAGAGGGGTTCCAGAAGTTTCTCGAATTCCAGCGTACCCCCATCCCGGGAGTAGCGGTCGGCCATCCTGTTCCCGAACTCCACGGCCCCCTCCAGGTTGTGTTCGGGCGACTGCATGAAGACGGAGTCGGTGTCGGAGTAGATCACGGGGATGCCCTCGGACTCCACCTCCTCGATGATCCCCTTGACGTTGGCCCTGGCAAAGGATGTGATCGCGGCACCGATGCTCTTGTCGGTGAACCTGTAGAACGAGGATGCGAACACTCCGTAGAATGTGTTCATCAGAACCTTCACCGCGGCCTGGAGTCCGTCCAGGTAGTGGTATTCGTGCTTGTCCTCGGTCTGCTTCATCCTCCTCTTGATGCTGTCCCTCTCGTCCATCAGGTTGGACAGGATGGTCGGCAGGAGTCCGACCCTCCTCTCCTTGGACATGAACCTGGCCCCGGAGGGTGACACTATCTCCCCGTCGGGACAGAGCGTGGTGAAGCAGATGTTCTTGGCGATGATCAGCGATGGGTACATGGATTTGAAATCCAGGACGCAGACCCAATGGTAGAGTCCGGGCGTCATGGTGTGAACATACCCTCCCTCTATCTGGTCCGAGCTGGAGAACCTGCCCTTGGTCATGGGCACACCGATCTTCCCCCTGTCCGCGGCACGGATAAGCAGTGAGTCGGCCAGTTGCGACGATCCGGATGTCATGACATCCTCGATGGTCAGTTTCGAGACCGCGGCCAGGTCCATGTCCTTGCGCAGGGTGCCCACTTCCAATAGGATCCTGAGTGCGAGCTCCGCATCCTTCAGGCAGTATCTCAGAACCTTCTCCCGGTCCTTGGACCATTCCGCATCCATGAACTTGGGGTCAACATCCAGTTTCTGTTCCCCGAGCAGCTGCAGGGACACGGCGTTCAGGGTCTCCTGCTTGGGTCTTAGCTCCTTCTTCACCGCCCACCAGGCATCGCATATCAGACGGCCCTTGACCCTCCAGAACCTCTCGCTGACGATGCGGGGCTGTCCCCCGTCCCTTCCCCAGGGTAGGGCATCCTGCATCTTGTTGGCCTTGGCCCTCTCCATTATCTTGCGTATGTCATAGTTGTCGATGTTGTATCCGGTGATGACGTCGGGGTCCTCCCTTCTGATGAGGTCGGAGAACGATGTGATTATCTCCTTCTCCGTTCCGACGATGGGTTCGCATTCCCTGATATCACCGTCTTCGCCCACCACCGCGCATATGGTGTAGATGAACTCGTGTTCGATGCTGTTCTCTATGTCGAAGGACAGGATCCTCAGTCCCGGGTCGAAGGAGTCTATGTTCTCGAAGGACGTCATCCCGACCACCAGGTCGGTGTTGTACTGTCCACCCTCCACCTCTCCTGTGACCCTTATGCAGGACCCCATGTCCATGTCGTAGAAGAACCTGTGATGGAACGTTATGTCGGCGGAAAGCACATCGTGTCCCGCCTTGCGGAACCTGTTCCTGAAGTCGGTGACCTTCCAAGGACTCTTCAGGGTCACTTTCAGGACGTCGTGCATCTCGGATTTGTAGAGGAGTCTGTCCCTCTCGGTGGAGACCACCTCCGGGTCCTTTCCCAGGATCTCCTCCATACCCTCGCGCGGGTCCACTGCGTACAGGTAGGGGAGGTATCCCCTGCAGAGTATGACGATGGACTCCTTGGTGCGCGTCCTTCCGAAGAGTTCTATGACGGGCTCGTCCCCGACCGTTATCGAGGATGCGCTGATCAGTCTGACGTCCCAGGTTCCCATCGGAGATCACTTGTTGGCGACGATCCTTATGACGTCTCCGTCCTGGAGCTCGTAGTCGGCTCCGACGGTGCGCTTGGTGCGTGCGTTCACAGCTCTGATGAACTTGTCACCCAGGTCTGAGTGGATGCGGTACGCCAGGTCCTTGGCGGTGGATCCGCGGGGTACCAGGAACGCATCGGGGAGGACCCTTCCGAAGTGGTCGGTGAACTTGTTCTCATCCTCGACGGGATAGACGGTGATGAGGTCCAGCATCTTGAATGCCGCATCCTCTATGCACTTCTGGATTCCAGTCCCGCCATACTTCCTCATGTTCTCGGCCATGTAGTCAAGGGCCTTCCTCTGTCCATCGCTGACCTTCACGCCGTCCTTGATCCTGAACTCGGGATCTCCTGGGGTGTAGTCTATGAGGCCTCCCGCGGCGGCCTTCTTCAGTGCGAGCTCGGTCTCCGCCATGGTGACGACGCACATGTCGTTCACGGACTCGACCCTCTCGATGTTGCCCTCGGGTGCGATGTCCGCCTTGTTCATGGCTGCGATCATGGGTTTGGCGTTCTTCCTGATCTCGCAGCACAGCTGGAGGAGGATGTCGTCGTCCCATTTGGTAGGGTCCTCGGGCAGCGGCACGACACGGAGGGCCTCCTTGATCTGGGCCTCGGTGACGTTCAGTCCGGCCAGTCTCTCGTGGAGGATGAGCTCAGGTTTGCTGCCCTGCATCCTCGCCTGCCTGGCGATCTTGGAGAATCCGTTCTTGATGATCTCCCTCATCCAGCACTCGATCTCCTTCCTCAGGAACAGGATGTCCTCGGCGGGGTCGTGGGAGCCGGGTGTGCCGGGATTCCCCTCTATGTCGGTGGAACCGCTCACATCCACGACGTTGATCAGGGCATCAGCCTGCCTGAGGTCATCGAGGAACTTGTTTCCGAGTCCCTTTCCCTGCCATGCATCGGGCACCAGTCCGGCGACGTCCAGAAGTTCGACGGGTACCATCCTGGTCCCGTCCACGCAAAGTGAGTTGTGCGGCGTGCACGTGACGCCCAATTGCCTGCATGGGCAGGGTGTGCGGACATAGGCGACACCCTTGTTGGGCTCGATAGTCGTGAAGGGATAGTTGGCTATCTCGACCGGGGCCATGGTGGCCGCCCCGAAGAAAGTCGATTTCCCAACGTTCGGTTTCCCTACTATTCCAATCTGCATGTGATCGGCCGAGATAATGCCCCTACACCTTTATGGGATTACCGTCGGCCGGAGCGAACGGAACCCGTTCATCTGCGGCGGATGTTCTCGTAGATCTTGTCCATGATGGTGTTGAGCTGTTCCATCTCCTCGTTGGTCAGCCCGTCCATGGCCTCGCGACCGGCGTTGGTGCCCTTCTCGCCAACCTTCCTCCACACCTCCTCTCCGAGAGGTGTCAGTGTCACTATCCTCGCACGGGCATCCTCGTCGTCGACGGCTGTCTCCAGGAAACCCCTCTCGGCCATCCTCTCCACGAGCATCCTGGCCGCCTGGTGGCTGATCTCCATGTTCTCGCCGAGGTCCGTTATCCTGCATCTGGGTGTGGCGGCGATGAAGAGGAGTGCGGAGGATTGGGTGGACGTCAGGCCCAGGTCCGACAGGTCGGAATCCCTGTCGGATATGAGCCTCTTGCCTACTTTCTGAACCTTCCTGATGAGTTCGAGATGTGCATCCATGATATCACTCGGTCATCTTCTCCGAGCTCTTGTCCCCGGGTACGAGGAACTCCGTCAGACGGGTGAGCTTCTTGAGATATGTACGTGCGACGAATCCCACCAGCAGCGCACTGATGATCGTTCCCTCACGCACACCACCGAGGGTTCCCAGACCTATAAGTCCTATGATGGCCGCGATGATGACCATGGTCATATCGGATGTGATACGGACCTTGCCGTAATCTCTCTTGACCTTCAGGGTCAGGGCGTACACGAATCCGTCACCGGGGACCATGACCACGTTGGCCACGATCTGCAGATAGACCCCGACGGCGAGGATGAAGCATCCCATGATGACCGACAGCACCCTGAGCACGTACATCTCGGGCGAGAACCACGACATGCAGTACATGGCGAAGTCGATGAAGTATCCGAAGATGAACGAAACTCCGATCTGCAGTATGATGTTGAACCTGTCTGCCTCCTTGCCCAGGAGAACCAGTTGTAGGGCGACCAGGAGTATGCTGTAGAGGATGGTCCAGTTTCCCAGTGTCAGTGTGGGGAAGATCATCGACAGGCTGTATGGGATCGAGGTGATGGGCGATGTTCCCAGCGAGGCCTTGGTGATAACGCTTATTCCGAAGGATATCACCATGAGTCCGCACAGGAAGATGAGATAGCGTCTTACTAGGTGGTCCTTCATGACGCGTTCGTGATGAAACACGTTGTATATTATCCCCGCTCACGACGGGGATTCAGCGGGAACGGACTATGGCATCGGCTATCTCGCCTATCTCCGCAGGACGGAGGTGCTCTATCCTCTCGTCCAGATAGGGGATGTCCGCTCCGGGGACGATGAGTCCGGCGGATTTCAGTGCGGTGCCGATCTTCTTCCTGCGGTGGTTGAACGCGACCTCGGTGACCTTGAAGAAGACCTTCTCATCGAGGACATCGAAGGGTGCCTTCCTGGGTGTGATGCGGACCAGTGCGGAATCGACCTTGGGGCGGGGGTTGAACCTGGATGCCGGGACGGTCTCCATGATCTCGCAGTCCGCGCGGTAGAACAGGTTCACGGTCAGACGCGAGTAGTCGGGGCTTCCCACATCGGCGACCATGCGGTCCGCGAACTCCTTCTGGACCATGACTACGGCCGTCCTGAATCTGTGGTCCAGGAGTTTGAATATGATCGGTGTGGAGACGCTGTAGGGCAGGTTGCTCACGAAAACGTCGAATTCCGGGAATCCGGCCTTCACGGCATCCGCATGGATCAGCTTCAATCTGTCGCCGTAGGTCTCAGTGATGTAGTTTGCCAGGATGTCATCGATCTCGATGCATGTGACGTCGTCCGAGACCTCTATGAGCCTGCGTGTGAGGATACCGAGCCCGGGACCCACCTCCAGAACCCTGTCGGTTTTTTCGATCCCGGCGTACCCGATGTGTCTGTCGGCCACACGGTCGTCTATCAGGAAGTTCTGCCCCTTGCTTTTCTTGGGGACTATGCCCGTATCGGCGATCAGCCTGCCGGTCTCGTTCATCTCGACACGAACAGGTAGCGCTTCCTGTCAGGGTCCTCGATCTCGAGGACGATGCGGGCGGCGATGAGCTTCTCGGGGTTCTTGACACCTGTCCTTGCCGAGAGGTCTGCGAAGTCCTTGAAGGACTCCTTCTTCCTCTCGTCGAGGATGGCGGTCATGGATTTCTTTCCGAGTCCGGGGAGTTCCTCCAGCAGGTGCTTGCGCATGCTGATGGCCTCGGCCTCGTTGAAGAACCTGATGAACCTGGGCTGGTTGGCCATGACGATGTCAGTGACGGCGTACTCCAGTTCGGCGACCGCATTGTTGTTGAGGTCCTTGAAGTTCACACGTCTCTTCACGTGGTCGATGGCATCGCGTTTGACCTGGGCGGTGTCCTTGCCGATGAAGACACGGTCACCTATGTTGATGACCGCATTCGCCTTGGGGACGAGTTCGAAAAGTTTGAACTCCTCGTCCCCGAGGGCATAGCATACAGGCTCTTTCTTTGCGAATCCGCCTCCGGGGAGACCCTGTGGCAGATAATCTAGAATATAGGCGTACTCTTCCAACGGGATCCCTCCGATGGGAATCAGAGATATTTCGCGACGATGTCGATGATCTCGTCGATCTTCGCGTTGTCGAGTACGATCCTCTCTTTGGAGAAGATTGCGCGGACGTCCTCCGGATACTGGGGGAGGAGGTCCGCGATTTTGACTGCAACGGCATCGCTGACTTCCTCGAGCTGGCTGACCTCTTCGATCAGTGCCTTTGCGGACTCGAGGGAGATTGTACAGACCGTCTGGGCATGGTCCAGAGCGGCCTTCTGCGAAGTAAGAAGTTCCCTCTTCTCGCCCTCTGCGGCGAGGAGGTCCCTGACCTCGGCCAATGTGACGTACTGCTCAGACATGGTCTATCACCGTTCAGTTGTCGATCTTGGTCCTGACGAGGTGCTCGGGGCGGGCGACGACCATCTTGGTCTTGTTTCCGTCCTTGACACTGACCTCGTATGCGCTTCCCCTCTCTCCGACGACGACTCCGGTGAGTCCGTGGAACCTGGAGAAGGGCATACCCTTGTGGATGCTGGGGTCGATGATGATGTTGACCTTCTCTCCTGCCTCGAAGGTCTGGAGACCTTTGGTGATGGGTGAGAGTCCGCGTGCCCTAACGCTCTTCTTCAGGAGGTTACGGGTCTTTGTCCTAGTTCCTCTGGATGCCTGCATTGCTTATCCCTTCATTGGTTCTTGATAGTTTATCGCCAACACGTCGAGGGTCTCGACCTTGCACGGTATCCCCAGCCTCTCGGAGAAGCTCGGGACGCTCCTGCCCTCGTCACCGGACACGAATTCCTTCACGTAGGTTCCCGAATCGGTCTCCAGTTCGAGATCGAAGGAATCCTCCGTTATCGCATCCGCCTTGATCCAGTGGATCTTCCTCTTGCGCACGAGGTCCGCACGTCTGTGCTCGACTCTGCGTGGAGTCCTCTGGTCTATATTGGCGTCCTTGAACGATGAGGCTGCGTTAACTACTGCCTCTTTATTAATCTTACCGTCAGCGATGACGTGTACGCGGTACACCTTGTCGGCAGCCGCCCCTTTGTACCTCTCCACGGCCTCGCGCTGCACGAAGTGCAGGCTGTTGTATCCGGCCATGTCGTTGTCGTTGGCACGTTTCTCTAACTCATCCAGGTCGATCTCCCTGATGCGGGGGTTACTGATCTCCAGCACGAAGGGCCTTCCGTCCCCGAGCATGCAGGCGTCGATGTCCTCGCGTCCCATGCCGTGGAAGAAGTGCTCCTGTCCGCCGGCCATCTCGAGTGCGATGTCGCCGATGATCTCCTGGACGGATGTGGGGTACATCTTTCCCTTTCCGTGGCAGTGGTCACAGCCCTTTCCGTGGCATACCCTGCAGGGCCAGATCGTCTGGGGTATCTCCCTGCTGTACTTGGTGTACCTTCCGGCGATGAATATGGGTGCGATGTCGAGGGACACGTCGGCGAAGCGGGTGTCCACGCATGCCACGACCTGGGGGTTCTTGAACTCCACCGGACGGTGGATCAGGGGGAGTGCGGCCTTGCCGATCTCCCTGTTGAGCTCCGTCTTGATGTTCTCCGCGTTCTCGAGTCCGTACTGCTCCCAGTACTCCTTCTCCCTCTTGGCGACCTCTGGTTCCACCCTGGTCCCGATGAGGAAGTTGCTGGACTCCACACTGTTGATTCTCTCCGCGGCGGCCTCCGCGAACCTTCCGATGAGCTCGAACACGTTCTCGCACAGGGGGCAGAATTCCTCCGCGGGTGCGTCGGTCCCCTCGTCCTCGAGGGCCTCCCTGATGAGGCGTCCGCGCTCGTCGTTGGTCATCCCGGTCCCCATCTTCCCGAACATGCGTCCGAGACAGTGGTCGCACATACCGGTCTGGGCGAGTCCGCGCATCTTGTCGATGTTGTCTGCGATCCAGTCCTCCATGGGTATCCCTCAGAGGTCGAATCCCATCTCGGCGATCCTCAGCCTGGGGCGTTGGCTCTCGAGATAGTGGTAGACGGTGGCGTGCTCGCTTCCGTGGAGGATGAGCTCCACGGCGTGCTTGGCAACGGGGAGGCTGATGGAGTTCCCGATGAGTCCGACGGTGTTGCCGTAGATGACCATGTCGCACCCGGTGAGGTCCTCGATGATCCTGCGGGTCTTGCCGTCCTTTCCGATGAGGCGTCCCCTCACGCGGGTGACCTGTCCGGAGCGGTCTCCGACGAAGTCCTTCAGGTCCACGACCTCCAGGTACTCGTCGTCATCGAAGAGCCTCATGGCCTTCTCGGGGTTGAATCCCCTTCCGACCGCCTTGATGACGTCGAGGATCTTCAGGGCCATGATGGGGTCCTCCAGTTCGACGTCGTCGTGGACGATGACCTCGCCCTCCTCGGTGTCTATGTCCAGCTTTATGCCGGAAATGTTCTGCAGGACCTTCTTGGTCTCCCCGTTCTTGCCGATGAGTGTACCGACCCTGTCGGCGGGTATTCTGATGGATCTCATTCGTCTTCCTCTCCGTCTTCATCTTCTTCTTCGCTGCTGCCGTTGAGCGTCTCGTCCAGGACGATGGCGTCGTCGATCACGTCCGCGCCCCTGTTCCTGAAGAACCTGTTTATGTTGCGAATGTCCCTCTCGAGGAGTTCCTTCGCATTGTAGTGGTCGGTGGTCATGGCCTGACCGACGTCGATCATGATGGGCTGGCCGTCCTGCATGAGGATGTTGTACTCGCTCAGGTCCCCGTGGACCAGGTGGGCCTCCTGCCAACCGTCTATGATAAATGAGATGACCTCATCGTAGGTGTCGGTCGGATCCTCCAGGACCACGTCCCTGAGCTGAGGTGCCGGGCCCGTCTCGTCTCCGATGAACTCCATCAGCAGGCAGTTCTTGTCGAAGGTGATGGGTTCGGGCACGGGGATCCCCGCATCGCTGTATCTGGCGAGGTTCTTGAACTCCTTGTTCACCCATGCATAGATCATCTTCCAGCGGTTTCCGGTGACCCCTCTGAACCTGGGGTCGCCCTCCACGTACTTGGCCACCCTCTTGAATGTGGAGGTGGAGGTCCTGAAGATCTTCAGGGCCATGGCCTCGCCATCCTCGTCGGTGGCATAGAAGACATTGCCCTCCTTCCCCGTGGAGATGGGGTAGTGGACGGCGTCTATGTATCCGCCGGTCATGAAGTCGTAGATCGTCATGAGGGTCTTCCTGTCGAAGACCTCCCCGTCGGTCTGCCTTTCATCACCGGTCTTGTTTGTCTTGAGGGCATCCACATGCCTCTCAAGGTATGCGTAGGCCTCCTCGTATGAGGACATGCGGACCCTCCCTTATCAGAAAATATCCAGGTTCTTCGGAACCTTGTTCCTCTTGCTGAGGTTGACTGCCTGTGTCTTGGTGTACCTGAACCTGACGTCGCATTTGTCAGGCTGGAAGTCCCAGACCGAGATGATCAGCAGGTCGCCCTCTCTGATCCACATCCTCTTCTTGATCTTGCCGGGGATGCGTCCCACGCGGGAGACTCCGTCCTCGCACATGACCTTGATCTTGGATGCTCCGAGCAGCTGATCCGCTATCCCGAACATCTCTCCTTCCTTTATATTCGGAAGACGTACACGTGTTACGTCCTCATCCGGGCTCTCAAGCGGTTCGTTGTCGCTCATGATATCCTCTCTATAATACTCCACCATGATAACTTCTCATATAAAAGTGGTTCTTTGAACGGACCCTGAGGTCCATGACGGTCCCGTCCGTTTTGGAGGTCCACCGTCCGGTTCTGCACAATCATTATAAATGAATTAGTGATGGG
>JBJEIK010000047.1:0-2998 GCA_051876975.1 Candidatus Methanomethylophilaceae archaeon | reverse complement strand
TTCACTGATGTCACACAGGAGGGCGACCTGGTGAGGGCGGTCGCGGAAATCCCCGGAATATCCAAAAAGGACATCTCGTTGGAGTGCACCGGCAACGTCCTGTCCATAAGTGTGGACACCCCGGGCAAGCAGTTCACAAAGGACCTGGCCCTTCCGTGCAAAGTCGATGTGGATTCAGCCAAGGCCGAGTACAACAACGGTCTGCTGGAGGTCACCATGAAGGTGGCGGGACAGACCAAGGGAAAGACGATCAGCATCGAATGATCGCATAACCGGGAGGGGGCACCTCCTCCCCCTCCGACGGGCAGATTTTCAGACGCATCGGAGGTCCAAACTGATTACTTTATATAGAAGATTAATCACTCTAATAGTTATGGGCAGGAATGAGCTAATCAACACGACCCGTGCGATACTGGCCAAGGCGGGATTCGATGTCTCATCGGCCCTCAGCATCAGGGGCATATGCTTCGATGTGGTTGCCAGGATGGATGATAAGATCCTCATAATCAAGGTCCTCAGCAACATAGATGCGTTCTCAAAGGAGAACGCCGAGGAGATGAAGACCCTGGCGGAGGCCTTGGACGCCACACCGCTCGTCACCGGGGAGCGTTCCAGTTCGGGAGCCTTGGAGGCGGGGATCGTCTATTCCAGATTCAACATATCAATCGTCTCCAACGAGACATTGGCGGACCTCCTCCTCGAGGATGCACCGCCGTTCATATTCGCTGCACCCGGAGGACTCTACGTCAAACTGGACAGCGAACTTCTGAAATCCGTCCGTGAGGACCGCAGCATCAGCCTCGGTACGTTGGCGGAGACCGCCGGGGTATCGAGACGCACCATCCAGATGTACGAATCGGGGATGGGTGCCATGATCGATGCCGCACTCCGCATAGAGGAGTACCTGGGACTCCCCATAATCGAACCCATCGATCCGTTCACATTCAAGAGGGAGGAACGCAGCAGAGAGGAGAGGGCCCACAACGACCCGGTGGACGCATTCGCGTACAACCAACTGGTCAACCTGGGATTCTCTGTCAGACCCGTGGTGAAGAGTCCGTTCGAAGCGGTCACCCACAACTCCAACACCCTCATGCTCACATCCCTGGGGTCCGACGACGAGAAGGTCGTCCAGAGGGCGATAGTGGCATCGGAGCTGTCCAGGATCATGGACCGTTTCTCAGTTCTGATAGTCGAGCGCAAGCACGACCGTGACAACATCAACTCCACGGCCGTCGTCTCCAACGACGAGCTGAAGAAGATCGACGAACCGCATGAACTGACCGAACTCGTCGCCTCGAGGGGGACCAAGAAATGATCTCCGGCAGGGTCGGCGAATGTTCCGTCGACATACTCCCGATCGTGAACGGGATCGTGTCCGAGGCGGGAAGGGTCAGGGAGATGATGGGGGATTACGAGGCGTACGCCGCCTCCCTCGGTATCGAGGGGATCCAGACCATCAAGAACCGCTCCAACATCGACGAGGAGTTCGAGGTCAGCGAGCTGGACCTGGTCTACGCCGAGCACATATCCAAGTTCGGACAGGTCGAGTTCCCGTCCCCCGCCATGTGCGCCTTCATCGATGCCGTGAAGGAGAAGGGGATGAACGTCATACCCCTGGACATGAACGATGACGACTTCACGCAGATGTACTGCGACACCGTCGGTGTCACCGACTTCGTGAAGGAGCACCGTCTGGCCAAGAAGGGCATGAAGAAGAGATTCAAACTGGAGGACCCGGAATCATTCTCTCGGGAGTGGGACGAATACGTCAACACCGTGAAGGGATACCGTGAGACCTCACGCAACAGGGAGAAGTACATGGCCGACCAGATAAGGGACATCGCCAGGTTCAAGAAGAGCCTGCTCGCCGTCATCGAGGTGGAGCGTGTGGACGGTGTCGTGTCGGAACTGGGGTGGTGAGAGATGGTCTGCGACAGATGCGAGGAGAGCAGGGCGAAGGGATACGCCTTCTGCCCGGGATGCGGCAACCCCCTGAACGAGGGATGCCTGTACTGCGCACAATACGAACGCGACGGATATGAGTACTGCGGGAAATGCGGGAGACATCTCGGCGGACATGAGCAACCTGCTCCGGAGAACACCGGGAACAAGGGGCCGAACCCGTTGAAGATGGGTACGCTGTTCTCCGCTGTGTTCATAATCCTGGCACTGGTCGCGGAACTCGGCGCGATGGTGTACTTCTTCGGAGAAGGACTGAGTTGGGTCGGTGACAACGGTTCGACATTCTTCCTCCTGCTCCCGGGCATAGTGAAGATCTGCACGTTCACAGGCGCATCTGCACAAGTTTACTTCGTACTGATAGCCGCGGCGATCATCGCATCGTTCATAGTCCTGATGTATCAGTCGCTGCCTGCCATGAAACCCAGGTCCGATGGCGACACCTCGAAGGTCGAGAGAACGCCACTATATGGAATCGCATTGCTGTTCGGATCCGTCATAATAATAGAGCTCGTGATCAACCTGATAATGGCGGCCATCGGCAGTCCGCTCAAGATCCCCGAGTGGATAGACGAGATGAGCATGGGTGAGTCGATATTCGAATATGCGGAGGCCGCGGTGATCGAGGAGATTGCCTCCAGGATCGTCATCATCGGAGTTCCGATGGCACTGCTCGCACTTTGCTACGGCAGGAGGGACTTCCTGAAGAACCTGCTGGGCGGATTCGGAATGAGCAGGGTGGCATTGATCCTCCTCATCGCATCATCCATCGTCTTCGCCGTCGCACACATGGGATCATGGGGCATCGCCAAGGTCTTCCCTACAATCGTCGGAGGACTGGCAATGGGATGGCTGTACATCGAATACGGTGTCCATGCATCCATCATGTACCATTTCCTGACCGATTACCTCGGAGTCCTGGTGATGGTCAACAATGTCCTCGCCACATCCCTCCTGCTAATAATACTGGTGGCGGGACTCGTATGCCTGATCGAGCTGGGAAAGAAGACCGTCGACGGAGTCCACAGAATAAAGG
>JBJEIK010000046.1:0-15971 GCA_051876975.1 Candidatus Methanomethylophilaceae archaeon | reverse complement strand
TATTATATATAAAAATTAACACCAGTAAGAACGGCGTTAAAACTCCGATAGTTTATATTGGAGAATCATGTCGGATGGGCATGGCTAATGAGTCGGTAGATCTTCTTGTAATCGAGAACGTCTCGAAGTCGTTCGGAGACCGTTGCGTGTTGAAGAACGTCAGTGCCAAGCTGTCCACCGGAAAGATCCTGGGTCTCATCGGAAAGAGCGCCGCCGGAAAGAGTGTCCTCATCCACATGCTCAGGGGTAGCGAGGAGTACGCCCCCGACTCCGGGCGCGTCATCTACAACGTCAACCGCTGTAAGAAATGCGGCGACCTGGACCTTCCCTTCAAAGGTGTCCCCTGCTGCAAGTGCGGCGGAGAGACCGAGACCATCTCCGTAGATTTCTGGTCCCTGAAGGAGGACGATCCCCTCAGGCAGGCCGTCAAGGCACATGTCGCCATCATGCTCCAGAGGACCTTTGCACTGTTCGGTGACAAGACCGTCATCGAGAACGTCATGGAGGCCATCCCCGAGGACGTCAAGGGTGACAAGCGCATCAACAAGGCCATCGAGATGCTCGAGCTCGTCAACATGACCCACAGGACCACCCACATCGCAAGGGACCTGTCCGGAGGAGAGAAGCAGCGTATCGTCATGGCCAGGCAGCTCGCCAAGGAGCCCCTGTTCTTCCTCGCAGACGAGCCCACCGGAACCCTCGACCCCACCACGGCCGAGACCGTCCATCAGGGTCTGATCGATTACGTCCGTGACCACAACATCTGCATGGTCTTCGCATCCCACTGGCCCGAGGCAATCACCAGGATGGCCGATGAGGCGATCCTGCTCGATGCGGGAGAGGTCGTCATGCAGGGTGAGCCCAAGCCCATCGCCGACCACTTCATGGAGGAGTACCACTTCGAGAAGGCCGAGGTCGGAGAGCTCGGAGAACCCCTCATCGTCCTCGACGACGCCAAGAAGCACTACTTCTCCGTCGTCAGGGGAGTCGTCAAGGCCGTCGACGGTGTCTCGTTCGACATCAAGGAGAAGGAGGTCTTCGCCCTCATCGGTTACTCCGGAGCCGGAAAGACCACAACATCCCGTATGATCGCAGGAATGACCCCTGCGACCTCCGGATCCGTCAAGATCAGGATCGGAGACGACTGGATCGACATGTCCGAGAACGGATTCGCCGGAAAGGGAAGGGCGACACCCTACATCGGGTTCCTCCACCAGGAGTACACCCTCTACCCCTTCGACACCGTCCTTCAGAATCTGAGCACCTGCATAGGCATGAAGATGCCCGCGGAACTCGCCAAGGTCAAGGCCATCCAGGTCCTGCTGAGTGTCGGATTCCCCAAGCAGGACATCGAGAAGATCCTGTACTCCTACCCGGACTCCCTGTCCGTCGGAGAGTGCCAGAGGATCGCTTTCGCGCAGGTGCTCATCAAGGAGCCCCGCATAATCATCCTCGACGAGCCCACCGGTACGATGGACCCCATCACCAAGACCATCGTCGCCAAGTCCGTGGTCAAGGCCAGGGAGACTCTCGGGGAGACCTTCGTCGTGGTCAGCCACGATATGGATTTCGTCATGAACTGCTGCGACCGCGCCGCGTTCATGAAGGGCGGCAAGGTCGTCACAGTCGGCAAGCCCGAGGACGTCCTTGAGGAGTTCGGTATGGAGCCCGTACCGGAAGGTGAAGAGAATTGAAGCAGAAGATGGGAAGGCATCTCAGCTTCGTGGAGTGCAGGGAGTCGATGGGTCTCGGAGTTGGAGGTGGACTCGCCCAGAGGGCGACCATCTCCGAGTCCGGAAGGGATGTCGTCGCCGTGGCCATGGGTCCCGGCAGGAGACACATCACCAAGCCCGTCTGTGAGATCACCTACGCACTCCGCGAGGAGGGGATCGACACGAGCGTCCTGGTCGTCAACGCGGGTTCGGGAGTTCCCGCCGACGCACCGGACATGACCACTGGATCCTACTTCGGACTCGACCCTATCGAGGTGGAGAGGATCCAGCAGTACAAGGTCGCGCTTATCCACCTGGGGAACGTGCGCATGCACATCGTCTACAAGGCTAGGCTCATCCTCAGGAATGTGAACATCCCGGCGATCATCGTCGCACAGTGCCCCGTGGACTATGAGGACTTCGCGGCGGTGGGCATCAAGACCTCCGTGGTCATGCCGCCGGAGGACAAGATCCAGACCAAGGGCGAGATCGTCCACATCGTCACCGGCGTCGTCAGGGGAGTCACCTGTACCCAGGACAAGCTGGACGAGATCGTCTCCAAGGTCCAGTCCATGCTCCCGGAGGAGAGGAAATGAAGATCATCGTCAACGGCAAGGAGAAGACGGTCAGGGCGGGAACCACCCTCAAGACCGCCATCTCGGGCGAGACCTACGTGAAGGGAACGCCCATCTCCGTCCACCTGTCCGAGGAGAAGGTGGTCAAGGAGACCAACGACTTCGAGATCCAGACGGACCGCGGAACCATGGTCATGCACCTCAACGGGTCCCCCGAGGCGGACCTGTGGAGGGAACAGGTCATGGCCAACATGTCCGAAGGTGTAAACGCCAGATGGGTCACCCACAACATCGCCGCCTTCGGATCGTTCCCCACCGATCTCCCGGTGGACAGGGGATCGTACCTCTACAAGATGTACGACTGCTTCTTCTCCCTCGGAGGATTCGACAACCACACCACATACATCATGATCGCAAGGGATAACCACACCGGATCCTACGGAGCCGGAAAGGCCCTGATCGGAAGGATCACCGTCGGAAGGCACATCCTCGATCTTCTCAAGGAGGGTGACCGCATCACGTCCGTCCGCCCCATGATGTCCGAGACCAGCACGGAGAACGTGATAGTCACCAAGGACCTCACCATGAAGCTGGAGGAGGGCTACAAGATCGACACCAACGTGATGATCGATCTCGACGAGGCATCCCCCGAGTCCGCGGAGCACGTCCTCGTCCTGTCATCCACAGGCACCATGAAGGCCACGGAGGTCACCGGGAGCTTCGTCTCATGCTCCGAGGACCTGGACGTCAAGATCCCCGTCGAGGACACGAAGACGAGGGATGCCGGAGCCGTCGCCGTCAGGAACGAGGGTCTCGGAACCGGACGTCTCTACATCTACAAGGACCGCAGGCAGCTCACACCCGCCATCAACATCGCGGGGCAGATCTCGACCGGAAGGGCGATCCTCAACAACATCCAGGCCGGCGAGGAGTTCACCGTCACCACGAACCCCGCACGTCTGCTCTCTGTCGGAATGACACAGAAGGCAGGAAGCGAGTTCCTGGAGTCCAGGGGTGTCAAGCAGGTCAGGACCGGGGACACCAGCGACGATGCCATCATCGTGGAGCAGACCCCCGAGCACACCATGACCGCCCTCAAGGCCGGCGAGGTCGAGACATTCGGAGTCCCCAAGGACCGCGTGTTTAAGATCAAGCTGTCCGACAAGGACCCCGTCAGTCTACATTACTTCAAGAAGGTCACCGGACTCAGCCACAAGCCCGTGGGTTCCATAACCGTCCAGTTCACCTTCGAGGGACTCCCCATGGTCACTTTCTACGGGGACGAGATGCGCGGTAAGAACCTGTACCCCCAGGACCCCTTCAAGAAGGTCAAGCGCGGGGACATCGGTCTGACCAACCAGGCCAGGCCCCACCACGGACTCATCGGTATCAGGTTGGAGGACAGCAAGGACTTCGGACCCACCGGAGAGGAGCCCTACGGTACAAACATCATCGGAAAGTTCGTCGACGACCTCGACAGGCTCATGAAGGACCTGAAGGAGGAGGACGTCGTGTACATCACGGAGGAGGAACTATGAGCGAGGAGAGGGAGACTAGACTGTTCATGATCTCCCCGAGGTCGATGCTGACCCCCGACCAGCTGGTCCGTATGATCCATGCTTTCGGGAAGGAGGCCATCGTGAAGGAGACCTGCTACGGATGCCTCGTGGAGGGATCCAGGTCCCTGGTCCTGGAGATCAGGGACAGGGTCAGGGAGAACTACCGCAACGAGGTGTTCACCAAGGTCAGGGCATATCCCTGCAGCGACCCCAGGAGATGCCGTGCACAGCACGGAACCAGGCCCGGATTCGCACAGCTGGAGGAGGAGTGGCAGCTCCTCTCGAAGATCCAGTACGGGCTCGAGAAAGTTGAGGAGGGGGCCAAGTACGTGCCTCCCCAGGAGAAGAAACGCATTCCTGTAAACGATTTCAAGAAGATTTGCGAGGTGCACTGATGAAGGTCTTCATAGATCCGCCGAACAGCCTGGTGCTGTTCGATCTCGTCGAGAGGTTCGGACACGAGCCCCTCAGCACGATGGCGGCCATTCAGGAGAGGGTCGACAACCTTGAGGTTGACATGCCCCCCATGAACGTCACGCTTGACGATGTTGTCAAAGGACTCAAGTACGCGGGAGTCGAGGTCCCGTCCGGTATCAGGGGAAGGATGGCCCTCTGGGGCCCCATGATCGAGGCGGCCGACGCGGCCATCGTCATGGACGACTGTCCGTACAGCTTCGGATGTGTCGGATGCGAGCGTTCCAACCTGATGGTGAAGTACCTGATCAAGAGGCGCGGCATCCCGACACTCCATGTCACATATCCCGAGGATGAGGAGCAGGCGACCAACTTCGTAGCACAGACAAAGGAGTTCCTGGAGGCATTGAAATGACAATCAAGATCGCACAGCTCTCGTGCGGAACCGAGTACAGCAGTGTCCAGTACGAGATCGAGAAGGCAGCCAGGTCCGTCGGGGCCAAGATCGTCTACCCCGATGTGTCCGCGGCGGACATCGACGTGGCCGTGAAGAGGTTCGGATTCAACCCCAGGTCACCCCAGCTCAAACTCATGATCGCAAGGGCCGTACAGCTCGCAGACGGGAAGTACGATGCCGATGCGGTGTTCATCACCACCTGCTTCAGGTGTGCGGAGGCCGCTCTGGTCAGGAACGAGCTCAGGAGGTTCATCCAGGAGAACACCAGGCTCCCCGTGGTCACATACTCGTTCACAGAGAGGCTCAAGGCATCCCAGCTCCTGACAAGGATGGAGGCACTGGTCACCATCGTCACCAGGAAGGAGCTCCTGGCAAGGGAGAGGCAGACCGGAATCACAGCCGGACTGGACTCCGGATCCTCCACCACCAAGGCCGTCATCATGGAGAACAACAAGATCATCGGAAAGGCCTGGACGCCTTCCGGAGACGTCGTTGCATCCGCCACACAGGTCCTCAATGCCGCCATGGAGATGGCAGGTGTCGAGATGAAGCAGATCGAGGCCATCGGAACCACTGGATATGGACGTTTCACCCTCGGAGACCACTTCGGAGCAAAACTCGTGCAGGAGGAGCTCACCGTCAACTCCAAGGGAGCAGTGTGGCTCGCCGACAAGCAGAGGGGAGAGGCCACCATCATCGATATCGGTGGAATGGACAACAAGGCCATCACCGTCAGGGACGGTGTCCCCGACAACTTCACCATGGGAGGTATCTGCGCCGGAGCATCCGGAAGGTTCCTCGAGATGACCAGCAAGAGGCTCAAGATCGAGATCGGAGAGCTCGGTGCACTGGCAGACAAGGGTAACTGGAAGAACGCCAAGATGAACTCCTACTGTTCCGTCTTCGGTATCCAGGACCTGGTCACAACCCTCGGAGACGGAAAGAGCTTCGAGGATGTCGCAGCGGCAGCCTGTCACTCGGTCGCCGAGCAGGTCTACGAGCAGCAGCTCCAGGAGATCGACGTCAGGCACCCCATCATCCAGGTCGGCGGAACCTCGCTGATCTCCGGACTGGTCACCGCCATCGGAGACGTCCTCGGAGAGAGGCCCATCGTCCCGCCGGACTCCCAGTACATCGGTGCGGTCGGTGGTGCGCTCCTGAGCTCCGGATTCCTGTGAGGGATTCCAATGGACATAGAGGTAATAGGAGACGACCCCTACGGGAGCGAGGCATACTCCAAGCTCTTCGACGAGATCATGAGCGACCTGAACAAGGCCGTCCTGATCGACAAGGTCAAGCTCCTGCTGAACCCGAAGACGCCCCTGTTCGTCTTCTCCATCGTCCTCAGGGCCGAGCCCGGGAAGAAGACCATCCCGGACGTCTCCACCGTCAGGATGGAGACTGAGGGGGTCCACGTCACGATCACCCAGGAGCGCTACGCTCCGGACATCCTCGCAGCCCTCTGGAAGAGGTACGGAAGGAACAACGTGTACCAGCAGACCCGTTTCGACCTCGACGTCAAGGGCGCCACCGAGGCCGAGCTGGCCGAGATGGTCGTCTCCTCCGGAGAGGAGGACAAGAGGGAGATCATGGGAGCCATCTGGAGGACCATGCCCGAGGGGATCAAGAACCGCCGCACCCTGATGGACGGGAACGTCATCACCGTGGTGGCAACCGAGGAGGTCCTCCTCCCCGAGATGCTCGCCAAGGGCCGTGAGATCCACGCTTCGATGGGAGGTGCGGCCTGATGTTCGAGGTCATGATGTACGACGGAGGAGTCTACCGTTCCGAGGAGCTCTTCGAGATGATCGAGGACGTCGGAGGTGTCGTGCTCCAGAAGAACAGGAGCTCTCAGATGCTCACCGTCATCATGTCGGTCCCCGGAGAGGACAAGGAGGCCATCTCCAAGCTGTGCAACGACATCGGAGGAGTGGTCAAGGAGGTCCCCCTCGCGGGAACCGAGATCGCCGTGGTCGGACCCACACTCGGAAGGCACCACATGCCCCACCCCATCTGCGACATCGCGGAGGAGCTGAGGCGCTACGGTTCCATCACCGTGGTCATGGGAATGGCCAGGGGAAGGGGAAAGGCCACCGCGCAGATGTCCAAGACCGAGAGGGAGATCGTCGACGAGTACGATGCCGCCATCTTCGTCATGGGTAACTTCAAGTCCTGTGTCGAGACCAAGGCCGAGCTCATCCGCAACGTCCACGTCCCCACCGTGCTGGTCTCCGGACCAAAGCCCGAGGGAGTGGACGACTGCTGCGAGGCCATCGTCTACGGTGTCGGACGCAAGGCATCCAGGATGAGGACCCCTCCCGAGAGGGCCAAGCTGGAGGAGATCGCCGATACACTCGAATCCGTGCTGAGGGACAAGAAGAGGAGCCTCGAGGAAGATCCCCTGTTCGTCCATCCCGCGGAGGTCAAGACCATCCTCGAGAACTACGAGCCGATCAACATGTGCCTCAGGCCCGCACCCATGGTCCTGCACCTGGACGGTCTGAGGATCAAGATCCCCTACTCCGAGCACCGCGAGTACCTGGAGAACGTCATGGTCTACGGCCGCAGGCTCGGGGACGTGGCGGACATCTTCCCGTCCAAGATCGACGACAGCAGCATCATCGTCAGGATCAAGACCCGCTCGCAGGTCGAGGACGAGGACAAGGCCAGACAATGAAACGCATGGGCACGTATGTGCTCATAATCACCCTGGGTTCCGACCTCACCACCGAGGTCGGTGCCCTGGGCACCTTATCTTTTCCCGCCGGCACCTACCTCTACGCTGGCAGTGCATTGGGCGGACTCGATCAGAGGGTCTCCCGTCACATCCGTCGCGAGAAGACGGTGAGATGGCACATAGACCGCCTGACCATGGTCGCCGATTCCGTCACCGCGTACGAGTCCTATCCCGACTACATCCCGGAGTGCGAACTGGCCTCCATCGCCGAGGATTGCGGGATGGTTCCGTTCATCGACGGATTCGGATGTTCCGACTGTTCCTGCCGCACGCACCTCCTGAGGGTCACCGAAGGTTCCCTGGACCTCCTGATATCCCGTGCACGCCTGGTACCCTTCCGCGATCGTCGTAATGAGATTAAATGAGATGATTCGTCCTCGACGGCGAACCTTTAATACGCACTCACGCGTGGGTCGGTTCAGATAGCACCGCCCCTGGAGGACGGGAGGCATCAACCATGAAATCGATCAATGCACCCAACATGACCGACGAGGTCTTCGAGAAGATCTACGGACTGGTCAAACACACAGAGCAGGACGGAAAGGTCATCGTCACCCCCGCCAACGCAGACGAGCTCTCCAAGGTCACAGCAGTCGTCATGGCCAACGGAGGAGCCATCATGCCCCTCTCCATGAAGAGCAACCACTACGACCCCGATGTGTACGTGGACATGTCCGAGATGGCCTCCATCATCGACATCGACACCGTCGCAATGACCGTCAGGGTCCAGGCCGGATGCAAGATCTCCACCCTCATCGACGCCGTCGCCGCAGAGGGATTCACCCTCGGAGTCATCCCCGCCGGAGAGGACACCACAGTCGAGCAGTGGGCTTACAAAGAGGAGGCCGGGATCGGATCCTACAAGTACGGAACCGTCAAGGACAGTGTCTACAACATCCGCGCTATCGCCAACGATGGAAGCATCCTGACCACCGGATACGACAAGATCGGATACTACATGTCCGCCTACAACCTGATCCAGACCCTCGCGGCATCCAACGCGAGGCTCGCCCTGATCACCGAGGTCACCTTCAAGATCCACCCCGCAGGAGTCACCAAGGCCGTCACCTACAACGTCGCCGACGCCGCGATGCTCCAGGCAGCATACACGAAGATCGTTCAGGAACCCTCCGTCAAGCCCCTCCACATCTCCTTCGCCGGAACCAAGACCGTAATGGCCTTCCAGGGAGCCGAGGAGTTCGTCGATCTCGACATCGAGATGGTCGATGCCATCATGGCCGATGTCGGAGCCACCAAGGGAGACGACGGAGAGGAGTGTTGGGCAGGAATCCGCGGATGTGACTGTGTCAACCCCAACCACAACACCTACTACATCCCCCTCAAGAACCTGGCCGCATTCGTCGATGCCGCAAAGGGAGTCGCCGATTTCGAGGTCAGGGGTAACGTCCCCGACCGCAGCACCGTCGCAGTCAAGCTGACCGGCGAGGTCGACGAGGGTAAGTTCTCCGACGCAGCCGAGAAGGCAGAGGAACTCGGAGGAAGGTCCACCGTCAGGTGCCCCAGCACATACCGCAACGAGGGTGCAAGCGAGCTCATCAGGAGGATCGACAACGCATTCCTCGGAGCAGAGGTCGAGGAGCCCAAGGACCTGAACCGTGTCGTCACCCCCGAGATCATCGAGGAGATCAAGGCCGCCATCGGTGCCAAGAACGTCAACGTCAACGCCATGGACAGGATCATCTACAGCCACGACCTGGCACCCCTCCCCAAGGAGGCCGGAGTGGCGTTCAAGAACATCCCCGACGTCATCGCTAGGGTCGAGAACGTCCAGCAGATCTCCGCCGTCATGGCCATCGCCTACAAGCACGGTATCCCCGTGGTTCCCAGGGGTAACGCCTCTTGGGGTCTGGGCGGATGCATGCCCACCAACGCAGGTATCATCCTCGACATGACCTCCAAGATGAAGAACGTCCTCGAGATCAACACCGAGGAGCTCTACGTCAAGTGTCAGGCCGGAATCACCTGGAAGAACCTGCTCGATGCCGTCATGAAGAAGGGATACATCATCGGATCCTACCCCTCCAGTTTCCCCTCCGGAACCGTCGGAGCATGGATCTCCACCAACGGAATGGGAATCGGTTCCTACAAGTACGGATCCGCCAAGGACAACATCCTCAACTCCGAGATCGTCCTCGACGACGGAACCATCGTGGTCACCGGATTCGACGGACTCGGATCCTACAGGTCCATGTACAACCTGAACCAGTTCGTCGCCGGAGCCGAGGGAACCCTCGCCGCTGTCGGAACCGTCACCTTCAGGATCTACCCCATGGGAGAGGTCAGATGCCTCGCATACGAGTTCGATGAGCTCAAGCAGATGGACGGACCCATCCAGGACCTGGTCAACCACGCATCCGTCAGGCCCCTGCACATCGCATGGTCCGACCACCTCCACTTCGAGAACCAGAGGCGCGCCGGCATCCACGCACCCGATGTGACCAACCTGTGGCTCGTCACCCTTCAGGGAGATGCCAAGCACAACGACCTCGAGGAGGCCGCTGTCGACGCCATGGCCGAGAAGTACGGCGGAAGGAAGATCGCATCCGAGATCGCGGAGCACGAGTGGGAGGAGAGATGCTACGAGTTCAGGGCAAGGAAGCTCGGAGTCGGAGAGATCCCCGCAGAGGTCATCGTTCCCGTACACGACTGGGGAACCTTCACCGATGAGTGCTACGATGGATTCGAGGCCATGAAGATGGAGGCCGGAGGAGTCATCGGAGTCATGGTCGACAGGGCCACCACCCTGTTCATGCCCTACTACTTCAAGGACGATGAGCTCCTGACCGGAATGCTCGCCTTCGGATTCAACTTCTATCTCGGAGACAAGGCAGCCAAGTACGGCGGAAGGTCCACCGGATTCGGAGTCTTCTTCGCATGGATGCTCGATGTGATCCACGATGAATCCACCGCCAGGAAGATGAGGGAGCTCAAGACCGTTCTGGACACCCACGACGTCGTCAACCCCGGACACGTGGTCTGCGGAATGACCAGGTTCGGACTCAACCTCTCCAAGGGACTCATGGGACTCGGAAGCACCCTCATGCAGACCATGAAGAAGCTCTTCCCCAGCGACAAGACCTTCTCCAAGAACCTCGGAAGGTTCAGATACGACGACCTCGAGCACAACAAGGTCCTCGACAGGGTCCACAAGCTCGGAGACGGAACACAGTAAAAACCTATCAGGAAACCTTTTAGGGTGGGGTCATCCCCACCTTTCTATGATCTCTCGTTTTTTCCAGCATTCAATGTGTATGAGGTTTGTCCAGCAAGGTAGGATTATTACCTGCTCTCTATTTCCCCGTGCAATACTGGATCATCGAAGGATTGGCGGGTTTCCCCGCCTTTGAATGTCGGTTTTTTCATTCCAAGGGATCATTTATTGATTGCCCACTTTCCTCTGGGTCCGCCGATTCTTGACAAAGTTCCCTTTTCCTTGAGTCTGTTGATCGCAGCCACCACAACACTCTTCCCCACCCCAAGCTCTATTGCTATGTTTTCAGCGGTCATTTTTGGATCACGTGTGATTATCGCCAGAATCTTCTCGTCGATTCCGTCTTTTTGGCGTTTTCTACCATATGTTATGGAGACCTTCACCTTATCAGGACGTTGGGATTCAGTGATTGATGGCGGATCGATTCCCAGAGCCTTGCAGGATGAGAACATCATTTTTACACCTGTGCCGGCTTTCTCCGCTTTTCCTATGAGCCCCAGCATCTTCATGATCTTCGGATTCCTGGGATCCGTATCTCCTCCTGCTTCCGCTGTTTCGATGGGTATGCGGAATGTTCCTGCATTGGTGACCGAATACGTCTCCTGATGGGATTCCACCGTCACACTTCCACGTCCCCAGTAATCGGCATTCACAACCGCATTGGTTACCGCTTCTCTGAGGGCTCTGACCAAGAGGGTGTCATCCTCACGGTTGATACCATCTGGAACGTTGAAGCCTGTTCCGACCTGCAGAGGTATCCTGCTGATAACATATGTGTAGAATTCGAACAGATTTCCAGACCATCCTGGGGTTCCGGAGAGACGTCTGAGCGTCCATTCTTCGCCTCCCGTATCGTATTCTCTGTAATCAAGAGAGAATCCAGGCACTTCCGATGTGATTGTTGCCTCATCTCCGAACATGATCAGTCCAGCAATGGTGGGTCTTAATTCTCCTTTGGATCTGGTAACGGCTCCGATGAGACGAAGAAATTCCTCCGTCGGTTCGGAAACCCAGTCGTTGGAAGGATTCTGGGCAGCCATCATGTTCCTGTACGACTCAACGGATTCCTGGCGTAGATCGGATATTGTCGCCTCGGCAGAGGCGAGTCCATCTCTGGAATCTGATGCGTCCCTATACATGGCGGCAATCTCGTATCCGTTGCAGTGGTAGTCTCCTGAGCCGTTGCGCTTGTATGTTCCACTGTTTACGTTCCTGATGTACACCGGGCGGATGGTACGATGAGCCTCGGGGACCTCCATGACAATGATCTTCTTCCCGTCCACATCAACAATCTTCAGATCTCTGTCCATCATGACGTTGACGCTCACTTTCTGAGAGTTGTTCAGGGTGCTCCAGAGTTCGTCACGAATACCTTTTGCGTTTTTTATGCCGCCTACTATGTAACCGGATTCGTCATCAGGCTCATCGAGTCCCAGAACTATGGTGCCGCCCGATGTATTGGCGAATGCGGAATAGGTCTCCCAGAGAGATTCCGGAATTCCCTTGGAGAATGATTTCGCCTCGAAGCTGCCGTCCTCTCTGTTGAGACAACGTCCATCGCGGAAGGTGAGCTCGGTCATGATTCTACTATATGTTAAAGACTATTTCTAAATTATTTTATTCTGTTTCTAAACTAGTTTTTGATTTATAACTGATTTAGAATGATTTAGAACGCTTTAAAATGAATTTAGAACTGGTTTATCTGATTTAGAATTTCGTTTCATAGTACTGGATTCCTTTATTATTGTAGATATGGTGTGTAGATGGCATCTATAGTGAACAATTCATAGACTGGTCAGATTTGGAGAAGTATGTGGAGCCGTCTATTATCGGATTCCACATCTTCCCCGATTGGATTTTATGTTCAGGAGAGAAGTTTCTTCCCATCCGAGAATGCGTTTCCTATCCTCTTCCCGATCTCCAGATATCCTTTGTTAACGGGGTCGTAGGTGATCGGTCTCAGTTTCGAGGGATCGATCTTCCCGTCCGTGAGGATGGACTCATCCGCCTTCACATCCACGATCTCCCCGATCATCAGTTCGTCATCATGGGCATCGTAGCTGATCAGTCTGCATTCCAGGACCATCTTCAGCTCATCGATGATGGGTGCATCGACACTGTCGGCCTTCACGGTGTGGAATCCTGCTTTGGTCACTTTGTCCGGGACGTTGTTTCCGGATACGATGCCGACGTAATCGCATCCCTCTATGTGGTCCGCATCGGCGATCCCGACTGTGAACGCTTTCCTCTTGACGACGTTCTCGGCGGTCTTGTGTGAGCGGTCCACGCAGATGGCGATCCTGTTCTCGTTGGCGATGCCTCCCCAGGCAGCGTTCATCGCATTGGCTGTTCCGTCATCGTTGTAAGTACCGATGATGAAGACCGGCATGGGGTAGATCTGTGTCTTCGCACCGAGGCTCTGTTTCATGACAGGTAATCGGCGGTCTCGGTAAAAAAGGCATCAGATTAGGCCCACGACATCCCCTGCATATTGGATCAAGACCATGTCGGGATCCTCTTTGAGCCAATCCTCCTTCCTGCATGTTCCTGATAGAACTCCAACGAACGTTGCTCCGGCATCCCTTGCAGAATAGTAGTCGGTGAGGTTGTCTCCGACATAGAGGATCTCCTCCGGTTTCACTCCCAGCTCTCCGGCGAAGTCCCTCATCGCCACAGGCGAGGGTTTGGCGTTGTCGTAGTGGGAGTAGTCCCTTCCGACTATTGCGTCGAACCTGTCCGCCACTCCACAGTTGCCCAACGCCTTCAGTGCGTATTCGCGGCTTCCGCGGGTGAGGATCCCCACCTTCATCCCCTTGGACCTGATGATGTCGATGCATTCCAATGATCCCGGGAAGGGTTGTGCCTCATCGACGTACTCTGTCTCCACCAGGGTGCAGGCGTCATCGATCTCCTTGTTGATCTCGGGATACTCGTCACCGCGGCCGTTGGCCTCCAACCAGTTCCTGAGGGGGTATCTAGGTCTCTTTGTCTGTGCTTCGAAGCCCACGAGGGAGAAGGGAACCCCGTGCTTCTCCATGATGACCTTGTCAACGTTGTTCAGTTTGGCATAGTCGACGTGCGTCTTCAGGAATGTGCCATCCAGATCGAAACCGACGGCCTTGAACACGGTATCCATGTGAATCCGTATATGAAACTAATAGATAAGGTGCCCCGTCCCGAGGGACGTAAGGGGTTGGGGAGGTCCGGGGACCTCCGGGATCACTCCTCTTCGGGATCCCTTCTGGGGGGCCACATGCCCCTGAGCCTTCCGCCCTCCCTCTCGGGGTCCATGGTGCTGACCTCGAGTCCGGGGACGATCATCCTCACCGCAGGGACACCGAGCTCGGGACGTGTGAGGTCCACTGCGACGACCTGGTCGAAACCGCACTCCATCAGCTTGCCGAGGACGACCTCTATGTCATCCAGGACGTAGGGTGTGGATTGGTCGGGGATGTCCTCCAGGTAGATCCTCTTCTCGTTCTGGCCGAACCACATGTGGTTGACCTTCTTGATCTTCTCGTATCCCATGTCCTGGGAGACTTTCTGGAGCTGGGCGTTGATCTTCATGCCGTGCTTGTGGGTGGTCCTGCTCTGAGCGACCTCTGTGATGGCCCTTATCGCCGCGATCTCCGGGTTCAGGTGTGTCCCCACACCGATGGTCAGGAGTTCGGGGTCCTTGGTGACAGTGTCGTCTGCGGATGCACCGATCGTTGGAACGCCGATATCGTTCGTCAGGTCCTTCAGGTGGATCTCGATACCCTGGTCGGTGAACTTCTCGATCAGCTGTGCCGGGACGGAGTCCTTGTCGCGGATCAGGACGTCCGCGTAGGTCCTGTCGTTGTACTCTGCGATGGACCATGCATCTCTCTCGATGTCCTCGAAAAGTGCGTGGAGGATGGCCTCTTCCATGGTGTTTCCGGCGGCGATACCGTTCGTGTGCCATCTGAACAGCTGGAAGTCATCATCCGGGTAGTAAGGATAGTAGACTGCGCATGCGGGGACCCATATGGGACATCCCCTGAACATCTCGAATCCTTTGGTCCATGCGATGGTCTGACCCTCGTAGTGGTCCAGTACCCTCAGGGGAAGGATGAGGTCCACGGGGTTCACGGTCATCATGACGTCGCACGCCTGTTCGTAGGTTCCGTAGACAATCTCGTCGGAGTCCCTCTGCTCGGCACTGTACCTCTCTATGGACTCCATGACGGCGGATGCCTCCGCCTGCTCCACTGTGACACCTTTTCCGTTGTAGTACTTGGGCTTCCCAAGGGCGGTCTCCTGGCGGTCCACCGAGAACACGGGGATCCCCAGGTTGTCCTTGTCGGTGATGTTCTCCGGTTCACCTAGGCCGGCGGTCTTCAGAAGCGGGAGGACCCTCTTCAGGGTCTCCTCCGGAGGCATGATCCTTATTCCTGTGTCTGGCGAGCATTTCGGACAGCGTTCGAGCATCATATGGGGTGTCCTCTCGAAATGGAAAGTCGGGTGATGGTAGTAGCCCCCCTTCTGTTTCAGGTGGCATTCAACTTCGCGTCCTACCCACAGGTCCCGGGCCGTTCATCCCTGTTGTATGGACTTGCTCCGATGGGGAGTCGCCGTTTCACCAAATCCCGGGGAACGTCACCGCCTTGCGGATCATCCTGTACATCCGGTCTGTGTCGTTTCTGGGCCCTTGCCACAGCTCTCGCCGTACGCCCTTGCGTGCGTCCATCTTGCCCTTGGAGGAGGGAACTTCCTCAGCTGCCTTGCGGCTACCGTCGGCCACCCTCCATCTCCCGACATTCCCTAGTAGTGGGGTATGGATTATAACTGTTTGTGTGGGCGAGGTTTCACCCGTCTCATGGTCCGAGTGCTGTTATGGGGAGCACCATGACCCCGTCTGGCCTCTTGTATGCGTAGCGGGTCATACCGCATATCACCACAAGGTTCTTCGGAGCCTGCCCCTCCTTCTCGAACTGTCCGCTGATCTTCAATAGGGATTCCGCCGCCGAGTTTATCTGTCCGGGTCCGAGTTTGATCTCCACCGCAGTCCAGGAACCATCTGGTGACTCGATCACCGCATCTATCTCTCTGTTGCGACCGTCCCTGTAGTGGAAGAACTTGCACTCATGATACTCTGAATACAGCTGTAGGTCATGTTCGCACAGGCTTTCGAAGAGGAATCCGAAGGTCCTCAGATCTGGTATGATCCTCTCCTTTCCGATTTCCATGGCCGCCACGGCGAGCGAAACGTCGGTGAGATGCCTCTTGGGTTTTTTGCCGACCCTCCATTCCGAACGTATATTAGG
>JBJEIK010000045.1:0-3012 GCA_051876975.1 Candidatus Methanomethylophilaceae archaeon | reverse complement strand
CGAAACCATGTCATGGCCTCCTGATGAAGATGTCATCCGTCATGTCCTGCTTCGGGACCACGGATGAGAATTCCAGTTTCACCTGTTCGTCATCCTCTCCATCGCACTTCGCTGATGATCCTTCCAAGGTGTCATCCTCTGCAGAGGTGGGCTCATCGCCCTTCCTCAAGATGCGGATGATGTTCCCTGCTTCGGAGAGTATCAGTATCAGACAAGGTACGATGATCAGGCACAGCTTGCCTGTGCCTGTGGACAGGAACACCACAAGGGAACCGAGTGTCGGGGAGACACCGACCACCTTTCCTATCACATCATCGCTTAATGATGTGACGATCTGAACCGACCCGTTGGTCGGATCGTCGGCGATGGAGTCTCCCTTGCAGGTGTATGTGTAGACCCCCGCATTCTCGCTGATCGAGATGATACGGTGGGTCACGACCATGTTCTCCTTCGAGACAGGATGGACGTAGTCGAAGGTCAGCACATCCCCGACCTCCAGCGAACCATAGAATCCTTCAGCATCGTCCGACGGGACCTTGTGAATGAACACCAAGCTCTTCACTGGGATCGTCCTGATATCATACTGGTCCCTCGGTTCTCCCGCCATCGATCCCGAGACGACTATCTTGTAATCCGTCTCCGAGAAGTCCAGCGAGTTCCCGTTCTGGGACCACATGTACCCCGTGGCCGACCCGATGACCACTATCACAGCGGCTATCGGAACGAGCCTTTTCATGTCGGAATACAGCTTGGAATCCATGATATTCTATCTTAAGACAATCAAATACAGAATTAAAAATCATTACGTGACACATTTAGTATCTATGATTAACAACATCAACCTTTTTCTACATAGATTATCTGTTTCAACCATGGTCGCAACCAGGGTAAGCAACGAACTGTTCCTCTCCAAGGCCATGGACCTCGTGGCGGAGAAGGGAACCGTGACTCAGACAGATCTCAAGGAATGCATCGGGGACCAGGGCAGGATAAGGCGCCTCATGGAGGTCCTGGAGTCCCAGGGCCTCATCGAGGTGAGCTACACCACCAAGGGAAAACTCATCATGCTCTACTCACTCACCGAGAAGGGCAAACTTTGGCAGAAGCTCGCACGCATCCAGAGGATGCTCGAGAACGGACAGGCCGATCCGGAGAAGGTCCAGCTTGTCTCCGCGAAGCTCGATCCGATCCTCGAGGAGCTGAGATAAGGATCACAGACCGTAGAACGGTTTCGTGCATCTGCAAGATGGGTAGTCGCAGCATCCGTAGAACCTGCGTCCGCCCATCCTAACCACCCTCATCGGTCCGAAGCACTCGCTGCAGGTTATGGTGCTCTTGCTGAGTATCGGACTGTTGTCCCTTATCAACTCGTCCATGAACGGACCCGTCGACGTGAGTGCGAAGCGGTCCTCGTCCATCATGTTCACCAGGAACAGCCTCTTCCTGGACCTCGTTATCGCCACGTAGAACACACGTCTCTCCTCGGCGAATCCTATCCCCTCATCCCTCACCGGGAACAGGTCGGATATGTCGTCGGACGTCTGCGACGGGAACCCACCGTGCTCCCTGTCGGCCAGGACGAACACGTTGTCCGCCTCCAATCCCTTGGAGGAGTGTGCCGTCAGGAACCTGAGCTTCCTGTCCTCCCTCCAATCGGAGATGTCGTCATCCCAGGTCCTGAAGGTCACCTCTATCGATCCGGATTCCTTGGATGTTGAGAACAGGAACTGCCCGTATCCGTTCCCCAACGCGTACACGTCGTTCCTGGTCCTCCCGATGATGAACACATCCTCCTGCGGATCCAGGTTCTCCAACCTGTTCGCTATCATCCTCGGGATGTCCTTGTCCGATGAACACGGGAGCAGCTGTATCGGAGGGACCCCTTGGGAATATGTCCCCTTGATGTCCTTCTTAAGCTGTGTTTGGTTCTTCCTGATGAACTTCGATGCGATGTCCACGATCTGCTGCGGAGATCTGTAGGTCCTCTCGATCCTGTGCTCGTTTACCTTCCCGAACCCTTCCCAGATCCTGCCGAACTCCACCATCTGCCACACATCCCCTCCGGAGAAGCCGTAGATGCTCTGCCAATCGTCACCCACGCAGAATAGGTCGAAGCCCATCCTGGTCCTCATGGCCATGACCAGGTCCACCAGCACCCTGGAGACATCCTGGTACTCGTCGATCAGAACATGGGTGTACGTCTTTCCCATATCTCCGCCGTTCCTGACCACCTGTGCACTCTGGATGACCATGTCGTCGTAATCGGAGAGCTTCCTGTCGATGCATTCCAGGGTGTACAGGTCCCAGACCCTGTCGATGAGGTGGAGTCTGTCCTCCACCGATGCCTTGGTGGTGGGAGGATTGTCCTCGTTCCTCCTCAGGAGGTCGTGGACGGTCATCATCGATGTCTTGCAACGGGATATCACCGCACCTATCGCATCAGGTATGCGGTTCCCCCAGCATCTCAGGACCTCTGAGGCAAGGTCGTTGGCGTTCAGCCTCTCCATGCTCAGGTTCCTTGATTGGAGATACTCCCATGCGGAGGCCGCGTCCTTGGATGCGGCCATGACGGGAGGGTCATCGGAGTAAAGCTTGAACCTGTGCCCCCTGCCGTCATCCACCTCCAGGAAGGCGGGTATGGGGTCCTGCCCCTTGTAGCTGGGAGGGTTGTACTGGAATCCGATCCTTCCTTCGAAGAGGATGTCGGCCATCGTGCGCAGACCCTTGTTCCTGATCGGTGCCCCGCTGTAGGACAGGTCGGATGCTCCCGATCTCTTCATGGCATCCACCTGCTCCATCAGTGCCCTTGCGGCCTTCCTGTCGATCTGGACCAGGTCGTTGATGATTCTCCCGAGAAGCTCGGACCTCTCGGCACCCACCATCGGCCTCTTCCTGAGGATCCTGTTCCCGAGGGCGTGTATCGTCATCACATCCGGACGGAAGTCTGGTATTTCCTGTGATATCTTCCTCTTCAGGTCGTCGACACTCGCATTGGTCAGCGATATCACCAGG
>JBJEIK010000044.1:0-3061 GCA_051876975.1 Candidatus Methanomethylophilaceae archaeon | reverse complement strand
CGGAGGTGTTGGTCTTCTTCACACCGTCTATGGCATTGATGGCCTTGACGGCCGCGGAGAACTCATCCCTATCTATACATGCAATCCAGGCCATGCAGTCGCTCTCACCGGTGACATCGAAGATGGAGATGACCTGGGGGATCTTGGCGATCTCATCCTGTACGGAGACCACGTTCTCGGCATAGACGCTCACCATGCCCATATACTCGAAACCGAGCTTCATGTAATCCACACTGGCACGGTATCCCTGGATGACGCCCTTCGACTCCAGGTTCTTCACCCTCTGGATGAGCGTCGTCGGGTGCACGTTGAGCTGTTTGGCTATCTGCCTGTACGAGCCCTGGCTGGATCTGCAGAGCAGCTCGATTATACGTTTGTCCAGCTCATCGTAGTCTTCCAAAGACATTTGAATCTCCCTGGATGCCTAATCCATTAGGATGTATAAAGGTTGGTCGATTGAAGCCCGTGAAACCTGCAGCACACTGTATTTATCGGACGGTGCGGATGGGGCGGACATACAACAGGCGATCGATATGGCAGACGAGATCTTCAGGCACGACGGTTACACGTTCGAGTTCGAGGCACACGTCGTCTCCGTGAACGGGGACGAGGTAGTGCTTGACTGCACGGCATTCTACCCCGGAGGAGGGGGACAGGTTTGCGACACGGGGAGCATCCGCGGAAAGGCGGTCACCGATGTCCACTACAAGGGCGACGAGATCGTGCACATCGTCCCCGGGAACGACCTGAAGGAAGGTGAGAGGATCTGGTGCAGTGTGGACTGGGACAGACGCTACGACCTGATGCAGGGACACACAGGGGAACATCTCCTGTTCTGCTCCCTGAAGAGGCAGTGCCCCGACCTGACGATCACCAAGATCTACATCTCGCCGGAGAGCAAGTACGTCATCGTCAACCATGACCTCACCTGGGAGCAGATCAGGGCAGCGGTGGCCTTCGCCAACCAGGCCATCAGGGACAACCTCCCGGTAACCAAGAGCATCATGGACAGGGACGACCCCGAGCTGGAGAACGTAAGGATCAAACTGGACAGGATCCCCGAGGGGGAGCAGATCTCCGTCGTGGCCATTGGGGACATCGACCTTTCCGCCTGCAGTGGGGTCCATGTCATGGAGACCTCCGAGCTTGAGATGCTCATCGTGGACCGCAAGGTCTCCGCGGGGAAGGAGGGCGTCACGATAGAGTTCAAGATCGGTGATGCGGCGAAGGATGCCGCCAACGACCTGGCGGTCACGGCATTGGAGATCGTGGACGAGATCGGCTGCAAGGTCGAGGACTCGCCCCGTGCCGTCGCCAACATGAGGCGCGAACTTGAGATGGACAGGAGAATGCTGAAGGATGCGGTGCGCACCATCCTCTCCTCCATCCAACCCGAGGACATGAACGGATGCCCCGTGTTCTCCGCCAGGATCCCCGCCGCCGACAGGTCCGTCATCACCGATGCGGCCGAATCCGCCAAATCCAAGGGCGGTGTCGCGGCCTATGTGTCTGTCGGCGAGACCGTGTCCGTGGTCCTCGCATCCGGTGACAAGAGGGTGAACTGCAAGGAGGTCCTCGGGAACGTCCTCAAGGATTTCGGAGGAAGGGGAGGCGGAAAACCGGACTTCTCTCAGGGCGGTGTTCCCGATGTCGCAGTCGCGGACGATGTGTTGAAGGCACTTGTCGAAGCTGTGAGAAAATCGCTGAATTAAAGAATAGAAAGAGGATAGGTGTTGAACATGGCCGGCGGAATGAGAATGAACGACCGTCAGATGAAGCAGGCGATGAAGAAGATGGGCATCAAACAGACGTCCATCGACGATGTCACCGAGGTCATCATCAGAACCAAGACCAACGAGATCGTCATCAGAGGTGCCGATGTCGTCTGTGTCGAGATGGGCGGAAGCAAGAGCTACCAGATCAGCGGTGTCGAGACCGTGAGGGAGCTCGGTGCGGCCGGAGAGGATGTCCCTGCAGTCACCTTCGCATCCGAGGATGTGGAGCTCGTCATGTCGCAGACCGGATGCGACCGCGAGAAGGCGGTCGAGGCACTGACCGCGACCGACGGACAGCCCGCAGAGGCCATCCTGAAGATTATGTCGGAGTGATAACATGTGCTTGGCAATACCGGGTAAGATCGTGAATATCAACGGAGACATGGGCGATGTCGACTTCGGAGGCGTCACCAGGCAGGCCAACCTGTCGATGGTCGATGCCAATGTTGGAGATTGGGCCGTCGTCCACGCCGGATTCGCGATCCAGGTGATGGATGAGGAGGACGCCCAGGAGACCATCAGGCTCTGGAACGAGGTCCTCGACAGCGATAAAACCGAATTCTGCTGATTCCGAACCGGGGCCCGCGAGGGCCCCTCCGGGATCAAAGTTTCTTCTGTATCTTACCGTCCTTCTTCTTCCTGATGACGGTCGCACCGTTGTTGGATGCCACCTTCTTCGCATAGGCATCGGCCTCCGCCTTCGTGTCGAAGCGTCTGATGGCCTTCGTGGATCCCGTCTTCTTGACCTGCCAACCTCCATCCGGATGGGTGCACACCACATACGATGCCTTCTTGGGAGCCTTCGTCGACTCCTCCGGGGATTCCTCTTCCGGAACATCCTTCTTAACCGTTTTGGGAGCCGCTTTCTTGGGAACCGACTCGGTCTTATCGACGGGTTTCTCCTTAGGCGTATCCTTCTTCACGGATCTCTCTGCTGCAACGGTCTTCTCAGGCTCATCAGATGTGGCCTTCGCATCCTCTTTCCCCTTCCTCTTGAAAATGGCCATGATGATCGGAAATAGAATCGGATACCGTCTTCTTAAGGGGAATGGTGGATCGGACGGGAAGATGGGACCATGGCGGAGGATGGGGATGGGCCCAAGTCCATATTACATATCTTCTCCGAAAGCATCCATCCTTGTGTTCCGGATATCACCGTTTTTCATTCCGACATCACCCGTATCCGATTTCCATCGGGAAGCGGTATCGACCTGAGAATGACTATAGCGATAGTTTTAAATAGTTTGCAGATATCCCATGTTTCGGTATGACGGCCAAAGCGGCGG
>JBJEIK010000043.1:0-16743 GCA_051876975.1 Candidatus Methanomethylophilaceae archaeon | reverse complement strand
ATCTCTGATGCGACCTCCGCGGCCCTATAGCCGGATGCCAGGCCTCCGCATGCGTGTCCGTGGAATCTGATGCAATCTTCCCATAATTCTTGAATCATGACTATGGTATCGCGATATTGTATTATTAATTTGATATTTAGTGTTACTAAGTAATATTTATATGAAAAAGGTGTTACGAACGCATGGACAAAAAATACATTGCAATCGTCGCTGTCCTGGTCATCGTCATTGCGGGAGCCGTCGCATGGTTTGCCATGTCCGGAGACAATGATGTTGTTGATCACAACCCGGATGGAGAGACAGTGACCGACGCCCTCGGCAGAGAGGTCGTGATACCGAGTACATTCGAGAACGGAATCGTCACCATCGGCAGTTCCGGACCTCTCAGATTCGCTTCGATGTTCGATGTCTATGACGATATCATCGAGGTTGACAAGGGAGACATCACTGATTCCAGGAACGGCAGGGGATATTCCTACGCCTTCGAGTATTTCAGGCTCGATCCCAAAACACAGTCTCATGCCGACAACGCCCTCGACGCAAAGACCGCCGAGAGCATTCACGAGAAGAACCCCAGTCTCGTCATAACCAACGAAGGAATCTGGAACAAGAATCAGGTCAACTTCGAGCTTCTCGCATCCGATTGTACCGTTGTGGTCCTCAAGGATCAGCAGATGCAGTACATGACCGATGATCAGTGGGGACTTGCCGACTATTTCGAGTTCAACGTCAACCTTCTCGGAAAGGTCCTGGATAAAGAGGACAGGGCAAAGGAGATCATCGCCGGAATCGAGGACATCATCAAGGACCTCAGGTCCTACAACGGGACCTCGGACACCCGTGTCTACGTTGCAGGAGTTACTATCAGCGGAAGCAACCCCTTGAACGCTACCTTCCCCAAGTACATCCCCTTCACCCTGAACGGGATAACCAACGCGTACAACCTCGGATCCACTGCCAACAAGGTCGAGCTCACCGAGGAGCAGTTCACCAAGTTGGACATAGACATGATCGTCATCGATCCCTCATCCTCTGACAAGATCAAGAACACGTCCAGTCAGTACGTTCTGAAATATCTGTACACGATCAACAACGATTCCGATTCCAGCAACGATGTTCCGATGTACATCACATTCCCCATCGTATGGGACAGCATCAACTACGACTGTGCTCTTGCCAGTGCATACTTCACTTCCCACCTCGTCTATGGAAAAATGACCCTCGACGATGTCAAGGAGAAGGTCCAGCACATTTTCGACGTGTTTTACGGAGAGGAGAACGCAAAGCACATCCTGGACGATATGGGATCCTTCTTCGTCGCCAAATCCTCTGGAGCCGGACAGAACATGCCCCTCTTCGAGCAGGTCAAGATCGTTTACGACGAAGCCGAGAAGATGTACTCGATCCAGAGAGCCTGATCAGTTCCAGGATCGTTGAAACCGTTTCCAAACCACTTCATTTCGTTGACTGAGTGATATTTTATGATGATTGAGAAACATGGGACAGGCCCTGATGGACAGATGGGCACGAAGGAGGGATATTTGGTCTACTCCCGTAGGAAGGTCCTGTTCATCCTGGGCTGTGCCGTCGCCCTTTTCATCCTGTCCTTGATCACCCTCAATCTGGGTGACACCGATCTCTCGTTCGGAGAGATAATGTACTACGTGTTCCACCCTGACGATTCCTGGAACGCCACCGTTGTATGGGGCCTGCGCATCAGGTTGATCATCGCGGCGATCCTCGCGGGAGCCGCCCTGGGAGTGGCCGGATCGGTCATGCAGAGCATTCTCAGGAACCCCCTGGCATCTCCGTTCACGCTCGGACTGTCGAATGCCGCCGCATTCGGTGCGTCGGTGGCGATCATCGCGGGAACCGGTTCGATATCGGTGCTCTCAAATCTGTCCTCGAGTCCGTTCTTCGTGACTCTGTTCGCATTCACGTTCGCCATGTTGGCGACGGGTGTCATGCTGGTCCTGGTCAAGTTGACGGAGTGCACTCCCGAGACAATCGTCCTCTCGGGCACAGCGCTCAGTGCGATCTTCTCCGCCATGCTGGCGTTCCTCCAGTACATTGCGGACGACACCCAGTTGGCGTCCATCGTCTACTGGCAGTTCGGTTCCCTCGGAAAGGTCGATTGGGATGAGCTTTTGTTGATCGCCGTTGTTCTCATCGTGGCCGCGGCGTATTTCTTCTACAAGCGCTGGGATTACAATGCCATGGAGGCGGGGGAGGACGTTGCCCGTGGCCTCGGTGTCAACGTTCGCCGGACGAGGATCGTCGGTCTCATAATGTCTGCCATCCTCACTGCGGCGGTCGTCTCGTTCATGGGGGTCATCGGATTCATAGGTCTCATCGGACCCCATATGGTCAAGCGTGTGATCGGAAACGACAACAGATTTGTCCTGCCGGCATCGATGCTGGTCGGGGCGCTCATATTGATGGTGGCATACGTCGTCGGATCGTTCGCGTTCTACACGGTCATCCCGGTCGGAATCATCACATCCGCCATCGGAGGTCCTGCATTCATCTACATCCTTGTCAGAGGGAGGCGCAAGAGATGATCGACGTCAAGGACCTGAGGTTCTCATACAGATCCGGAACAGAGGTTCTCAAGGGGATCTCGTTTCAGTCGGAGGAGAACACGGTCATATCCATTCTCGGACCGAACGGTACCGGCAAGACGACGTTCCTGAAGTGCATGTGCGGCCTCCAGTCCCCCACATCGGGGTCCATCACCATCGACGGCGTGGATGTTTCGAAGCTCCATGGGAGGGAGATGGCGAAGAAGATCGGATACGTTCCCCAGTCGACCCCTGTGTCCCGCATGAGTGTGTTCGATTCGATCCTCATCGGAAGGAAGCCGTACATCGACTGGGCCGCCTCCCAGGAGGATCTCGACAAGGTTTCGAATGTGATCGATTCGCTGGGCATGTCACATCTCTCGCTGAAGTACCTAGATGAGATCAGCGGAGGGGAGTTCCAAAAGGCGCAGATCGCAAGGGCGATCGTCCAGGAGCCCGCGGTCATCATCCTCGACGAACCGACCAACAACCTGGACATCTCGAATCAGCACAAGACCATGCACATGATCATGGATGCGGTGCGCTCCCGCAACGTCTGCACGATCATGACGATGCACGACATCAACCTGGCCGTGCATTATTCGGACAAGTTCCTGTTCTTGAAGGATGGTGTGGTCAGGGCGTACGGAGGTCCGGAGATCATAACCTCTGAACTCATCTACGATGTATACGGGTTGGAAACCGAAATCATCACCCATCGCGGTGTGCCCATAGTCGTTCCGAATGAGTCCTCGAAGTACATCGAGATATTCGGTCACGAGCATTGAAAACGACCGGTCCCGATCGGGACCATCATTCCCCTTCGGGCCGGTCGCTCAAACCATAGGACATTATCCTGACATCCCCCACGTCGGAGTCTATGTCGTCGAGTATCCTGAACAGGCTCTCCTTGTCCTTGATCTCCCTAGCCATCCTCCTGCGGTAGTCCCTGCAGTCCTGGACGCCCGAGATGAACTTCGGGGCGATGCTGCGCATCTTGGCGATGCCTTGGTCGAACCCCTTGTCCTCGATCACCATGTCCGTGAGCTCCCTGCACCATGCCGTCTGCTCCCTCAAGGTCGGATTCGGTGGTATCGGCTCACTGCGTGACATGTGCTGGATCTGGGTGAGCAGGAACGGGTTCCCCACTCCTCCCCTGGCGACCATGACCCCTTCGGCACCGGAGATGTCCATGGCATGGGATGCGTCGTCGGCGGTGTAGATGTTCCCGGAGACGATCAGGGGCACGGGCATCTCCCTGCGGATGTTTTCGAGCATGTCCCAGTGGGGCTTCCCGGTGTATCTCTCCCTCCTGGTCCTGGCGTGGATGGTGACAGCATCCGCTCCCGCGGACATCGTCTCATCCATCACATTGCGGAAGTTCAGTTCCTCGGAACTCTGTCCTAGGCGTATCTTGACGGTGATCGGGACATCGACCGCGTCCTTCATGGCCCTGACGATCTCCCCGCACTTTTTCGGATCCCTCATGAGTGCGGATCCCGAGCCGTTGCGGACCACCTTGGGAACCGGACACCCCATGTTGATGTCGAAGAACCTTATGCCGGGGTTGGCCTTCAGGGCCATCACGGCGGCCTTGGCCATGGCATCGGGTTTGCATCCGAAAAGCTGGACGCCGGTGATGCCGATGGGTTCGAAGTCCAGGTATCCTTCGGTCCTCTCCTGTCCGTACACTATGCCCATGCAGGAGGTCATCTCGGTGACCAGCACATCCGCTCCGAACGGTTCCATGAACCTGCGGTAACTGTCGAATGTGTATCCCGACATGGGGCCCAGAACCACTGGCCCGGGAATCGACAGGTCTCCGATCCTCCACATGCTCCGGAGCAACAATGGCTGATTATTCTATTCTTTCTGCGGTAGGGACATCTGTCATTGTGTGCCTCAGTCCGATATCATCTGCGGAATCATCGCGATGACTCCTAAGAACGTGGTGTTGTGGTCCCTTCCTGATGTTATGGGGATTCAGGTGGATCAGTCTGCTTCCAGTCCCGTTACTTCGAACTCGAATCTTTCATCAACGTCTTCCAATCCGTTGTTCTTCCACTGCAAAGGTCGTTTGTATACGTCATAAGTTTCCGGACGAAAGTACCATACAATAATAGCCGATTCGACTCAAAATGACGCTGTTTTGGTTAGGAGCGTCGATTTCATCACATTTTTGATCAAGTTTTCAGATGGTAGAGGTCATCGAACTGTCAGTTTTTCGTTTTCATTTATATACTCCACACGTCTGAAAATTATAATTATGGTACTAAATACAAGCCTTAAAATAGTATAAGTACCATACATATAGCGTTAGAATGGCAGTCCCGATGGAGGTCAGAAGCGTTCCCCGTCCCCGGGGAACGGTGGTTTGCGACGGCAAGGACGGGAAGTATCCTGTCCGCGAGAAGCTCAGCGGAGGATACTATGTGGATGATAACGGCAAGAGGCACAGACCCTCCCGGAACGGGAGGGTCGTCGGCTACATCATCGACATGGAATTCGTCGAAAGGGTGATTCCCGATCCCAATCTGATCCCCATAGGAGAGGTGGATTTGAAGTCCTGGGGCGATGTGGAACTGATCGACCGTCTCAACCGTGACCTCCTAGGACTTCTGGAAATCCATTTCAAGGATGATGAGCCCCTGACTCTCTATGTATCGTCGGTGCTGAAAGCGGCCAATGATGGAATCTCGTACCGTCTTCTCCAGAGGGAGTATGAGGAATCGTTCCTGACCGAGGTCCTGCCCCCGGTCAATCTCAGGAGGACTCATATGTCGGAGTTCCTTCGGAGGATCGGCAACAAGGTGAACTCGGTCAACGGATTCATGAGGATGATGGCCGGAAGGGTCGAGGTGGGGGAACATGTGATCATAGACGGATCGCTGCGTCAGGACCACAGCCGTGTGAACTCCCTGTCCGAGATCTCCAGGAAAACCTCCAAACGCGGATACAAGGAGGTGAACCTCATGTACGCATACAGTCTGGAGCGTATGGAGCCTATTTGCAGTAAGGTGTATCCCGGAAACATGACGGACCAGAGGGCCGTCAGTGATTTCATCGAGACGTTCGGGATCACCTGTGGGATCGTCGTTGCCGACAAAGGATTTCCCCTCGATTCCATGAAGGAGCAGATCGAGGAGAATCCTGGACTCCATTATCTGCTTCCGTTGAAGAGGGATAGGGCCATAATCGATGAGCTGCACATGTACGTGTTTGATTCCAGACTCGGTGACGAGTCTGGAATCCAATGCAAGAAAGTGTGCCACGAGGTCGACGGGAAGAAGCTTTGGTACTATTCCTTCAGGGATCCAGTCATCGCCGCGGACCAGGAGATCCTGTACATGTCCAAGCACAGAGGGAAGGATTTCGATGCCGAGGACCTCAACAGCAGGAGGAATGAGTTCGGGACGATGGTCTTCGAATCCGACCTGGACCTGGGTCTGGGTACGGTTTACGAGATCTACAACTCGAGATGGGTCATCGAGATCCTCTTCAGGACACAGGAATCGGAGTTGGATCAGGATGCCACGAGGGTCCAGTCGGAATACAATGTCATCGCTGACAACTTCATCGATTATCTGGTTTCTATCATGGTCTCCCGCCTCTTGGTTTACTTCGATGACAGGAAACTCCTCGACAACAACACCTTCGGCGATCTGATGAGGGTCCTTAGACGCATGAAGATGACCAGAACGCCATCCGGTGACGGATGGCGTCTGAGCAGGGTGGCAAAATCGGATGCGGAACTGGTCGAGAAGATGGGTATACTGTCGAGACCGATCGTTCCGGTCGAGGTGAAGAAGAGAGGTAGACCGAAGGGGAGCAAGGACAAGGCCCCTCGCAAGAGGAGGACGAAGAAGGAAATCGAAGAACCTTCGAGCTGAGTTGTGTATGGTACAGCGCGTCAGGAAACTTATGATACGTACGGGGTTAGTTTTCGTGATTATAATCGTATAATACGATTTCAGACGAAAAACGACGATAACAAACGATTCCACACGATATGTATGATCGTTCTGAATCCCAGAACCACGGGTCCGTCGCAACAATGGCCAATCACCCCACCCTATGCTGCGGGCGATGGATGCTGAAACTCCGATCCCTGACCCTATTCCCACCTCGGTGAGCACCTTGAATATTGGATAGATGATCTCTATGGCTGTTAGGGCATCCCCTCCGAGGTCGGACATAGGTTGCGTTAACATCTATCGACATATGCACAACCTCGAGACACCTTTCCCATCCTCGACATCAATATATAAGCGGGACCGATACGAAGCATCCATGGCAGACCTGCACGACCGCTGGGTGGCGGAGAGGAGGAACGAGCACTACTACAAGCTCGCCAAGAAGCTGAACTACCGCTCCAGGGCATCCTTCAAACTCATCCAGATCGACAACAGGTTCGGGATCTTCAAGGAGGGCGACGCCGTCGTCGACCTCGGAGCATGTCCCGGAGGTTGGTTGCAGGTGGCCCAGGAGCGCACGTGGCCCGGCGGAAAGGTCATCGGTGTCGACCTCAGGTACATCAAACCCCTGGACGGGGTGGAGACCTTCGTCGGTGACATCACCGAGGACAGCACCATGCTGGAGCTCCTCCGCAGGTTCGGAGGGAAGGCGGATGTCGTCCTCTCGGATATGGCTCCCAATATCACCGGACACTACTCCATGGACCATGCCAGGTCGATCAACCTCTGTATGTACGCGGTGGACGTCTGCGACCGTATCCTCAAGAAGGAGGGCAAGATGGTCATGAAGGTCTTCATGGGGGACATGTTCCAGAGCCTTATCGATGAACTCGAGGCCAGGTTCCAGTCCGTGAAGGTCCATTCTCCCGATGCGTCCAGGGACACATCGTCCGAGGTCTACGTCATCTCCCAGGGATTCTACGGCAAGACCAACGTCAAGCTCAGACAGCCCCAGGTGGAGGAGAAGAAGCCCGAGTTCAAGGCGAAGGGCGGATTCATCTGATCCCTTTTCACAACCTGTGATCCTCCCCAATCACCCGTCTCCGTCCGTATAATATAAGGTCGACATCGGTATGGCGCACCTATGCGTCCCGGAAAGATCGTCTGCATCGGATGGAACTACTGCTCACATGTTTCGGAACTGAGGTCCAAGCTGCCTGAGGTCCCGACAGTCTTCCTCAAACCCTCCAGCTGTCTCATCGGAGACGGTGATGACATCGTCATACCGGCGGGGGTCACCAACGTGCAGCACGAGGTGGAGCTGGCGCTTGTTTTCGGAAGGGACTGCAGGAACGTCTCCGAATGTGACGCACTTTCCTATGTGTCCCATCTGGCGGTCTTCAACGATGTCTCGGCAAGGGACATGCAGTCCAAGGCACGTGCCGAGGGTAACTCATGGGATCTGAGCAAGGGGATGGACACATTCGGGCCCATGTCCGAGCCCATTCCGATAGGGGATATCGATGTACAGAATCTGGATCTGGAGCTCACCGTGAACGGTGATGTCAGGCAGAGTGGGAACACCCGTGACATGATCTTCAGCGTCCCGTGGTTGATCTCCCATGTCTCAAGGTACATGACGTTGGAGACGGGTGATATCCTGATCACGGGTACACCCGAGGGAGTGTCGGAGATTAGGTCCGGTGATGTCGTCCGCGCATCCATAGACGGTGTTGGATCGGTGACCAACAGCGTACGCTGATCCCCGACTCAGAACCTTATGACGCCGAGGATGAAGGAGACCAGTGCCACGACCATGGCCTTCTTGGCCGTCCTCTGAGCCTTGTGCGGGTCCTTGAACACGGATACGGCACACATCAGGAAGAGAACATCTGCGATCACCACGGTGTAGTACAGGATGCCGTAGGTCCCCGCGACCATGGGCTGGATGCTGAGAAGGGGTCCGGCCACGAAGAACACGCAGGCGAGTAGGGCTGCGTTCCTGGTTCCGATCCTCATGGGCAGGGTGTTCCTCCCCTCATCGGATTCCATGTCCTCGATGTCCTTCGATATCTCCCTTCCGATGGAGACCAGGGTCGCCATGAGTGCGACGATGAGGTTGTCCATGGGACTTCCGACGACAGCACCTCCGAGGAGGAACATCATTCCCGTGAGTATTGCGATCGTGAGGTTCCCGACGAATCCTCTCTGCTTCAGACATGTCTCGTAGGCCACCATCAGCACGCAGGCGATGACGACGATGGCGATGCATTCGATGTCCATCGTCAGGAACGAGACCAGGACGGATCCCAGAAGCATGATGAGTCCGGCGTACAGTGCATTCTTCCTGCTCATCCTCCCCGATGGGATGGGACGTTCGGGATGGGCGGTCACGTCGATCTCATGGTCGATGTAATCGTTGAGTGCGTTACCTCCGCAGATGAACATGAACACCACGATCGCAGAGATCAGGATGTTCACGTATTCCCCGGTGATGTCGAAACCGGCGGCCATGAAGCAAGCCACGAGGACTCCGATTATCCCCATCACCGCATTGCCTGTTCTGAAAAGCTGGAGGTAGGCGTTCACGTCCGCCTGACGGTGTTTATTGATTATAGTAATTGTCTCCTGTTCTCACAATCCGGGCATATCCCTGTCGGACAGGGATGGTGTCTTTTTATCAAATGCCTCTCCTATCCCATACGACGTACATCATGGAGACCCAGGACATCATCGCGTTGGCACTCGTGTATGCCATCATCATCGTATCCCTTGCTTCGGCGTTGATATTGGAGAGGAAAGGTATCGAGTGCAACGTCCGCAAGGTGGTCCACATCGGAGTGGGTTTCTTCGTGTTCGTCTGGTGGATGTTTACCGAGGGTTGGGTGATGCTCGCATTCTTCACCATCCCGTTCGCGATCATCCTGTTCCTGCCGATGGTCAGCGATAGGGCCATGCCCGTGAAGGAGCTGAATGACTTGACCGTGAACAAGGGTCACAGGACGGGATTGTTCCTCTATGCGGTCACGATATCCCTCATGATCATCTTCTTCGGTGACCATTGGACCGCCGCAACGATCGGTATCGTCGCCATGACATTCGGTGATGGATTCGGAAGCGTCATCGGCAGGAGGTACGGAAAGCACAGGGCCGTCAACGGTAAGTCGTTGGAGGGCTCCCTGGGGGTCTTCGTCGCGACCGCCGTTATGGCCGCGGTGATCATGGTCTATTACGGTTGGCTGACATCCGCAGGGTACTACCCCGGAGGGGACAGCATCGCGGTCGTCCCGATATGGGCCGCATCCATCGTGGCAGGTCTCGTGTCCACTGTGGTGGAGGCCGTGTGTCCCGGACAGTTGGACAACATCGTGAATCCCATGGCCGTCGCGGTGACGATGGTCCTGCTGGGGCTGTGATAAGATGGTCTGGTATGTGGTCGACGGAATGGACGGATGCGGGAAGAGCACGGTTGCCAGATCGATCCGGACAGGGTTGGAGTCCAAGGGTAGGAAGGTTCTGATCATGGAGCATCCGAACAGGGACACGTTCGTGGGACGGCTGGAGAGGGCCTTCCTCGAAGGCGACAGCAAGCTCCACGTCATGATCTCCACCCTCCTCTACATAATGGACATACTGCACTCCCTGACCTTCATCCGTGGCGGAAGGGGCGGATCGTATGATGACATCATCTTCGTTAGGTACAGCATGGCCGCCGCATATCTTCCCGATGGCATGGGCAGGTTCGCATACGACCTGATATGCCGTGTCCTTCCGACACCGGACGTCAGGATATTGGTGGATGTCGATCCGGATGTCGCCATGTCCCGTATAATCGACCGCGGTGAGAATCTGGAGATCTTCGAGACGGATGAGAAGCTCAGGACTGTCCGGAGGAGGATGCTGGGATTGTCGGAGGGTTGGATCGTCATCGACAACAGCGAGGGGACGGAATACATGACGGAGCAGGTCCGTCGCATCACGGAGGGGACCTGACATGGGGATGCATGATCCAACACATCTCTACGAGGGGGACATCACGCCGGGTACCGAGAGGTTGGCCAAGGTCATATCCGCCCTGTCGTACCCTCCGTTCCTCTCCGCGGTGGTGTTCGTCCTCCTGTCTTTGACCGCTGATACGGTGTCGATGGCGGTCATCAGCATGGTGATAGCCGTCATGACATCCCTGGTGATACCGTTCACCGCGATCATCTACTATTCCCGCAAGTTCGGGAACGGAGACGGTGATATCTCGAGACGGGAGGACCGTGTCAGGCCCTTCCTCGTCGGGATATCCTCGTACTTCCTGGGTGTGGTCCTCCTGTACTCGGTCGGGGCACCTTGGGTCTGCACCGTGACGATGATGAGCTACGCCACAAGTACGGTGATCGTGATGCTGATAAGCACAAAGTGGAAGATCAGCGTCCATGCGACGGGTCTGATGGGGCCCACAGTCCTGTTGGCCATGGTCTACGATCCCGTCCTCGCGGTCCTGTCCCTATCCATAATCCCTGTCGCGTGGAGCCGCTACGTCAGGAGGAAGCACACTCCTTTGCAGCTGATCGCGGGGGCGCTGTTCGGCACAGTCTACACGGCGGTCTTCCTGACGCTGTTTCTCTGATGGGGATCAATCCCAGAAGCGCTTGTTCTTGGCGTACAGGATCTCCGCATTCATTATCGCCCTGAGGAAATCATCCTCGTCCACGTACATGGACCTCAGGATCCTGGATGCCACATCGGGTCCGATGCCCCTCCCGGCCAGGACTATGGATGCCCTCTTCCCGCCGTGCTCGTTGACCAGGTTGGCGCATCTGGAGAACTTCTGCAGGTCCTTCTTCTCCTGTGCGGAGAGTTCCTTCTGCTTCACCAGCTTCACGCATTCTCTGTCGTAGCCTTTGAGCACCGCGATCATGCATCCGCCGCAATGGGGGCATGTGAACCTCTTCGGCGCATCGCCCACCCTGAACCTCCATTGGGATCCGCAGTTCATGCACGATGCGAACAGGACCTCGTCCTCCAGCCTCTTCTTCAGGGCCATGAGGATGGCATGGTCGGCACGGACCGGCTGCATGAGCTCCTTGGACCTGACAATGCCCTCCAATCCGATGGCCGACACGGTCCCGGCGACCACCTCGATGGACCCTTCTGCCATCATGGATACCACCTTCTCCGAGTTCACCATGTCCAGGTCCTCCCACAGGACCTTGTTCACGGCCTCCCTGTAGGCGGGGGTGTCCTTGTGCAGGTCGAACAGTCTGTTGAAGTTCATGAAGCGGTGGTCCGCCTCCTTCTCTATGATCCCGAACTTCTTCGCGACGAACACGAACCTCCATCTCAGGAAGGAGGAGTTCAGGATGGTGAGTCTGGCCAGGGCCTCCACGGTACCGGGTTTCACGGACCTGACGGTGTCCATGATAACATCCTTCGGAACGTTCCTCGGGAGCTCCAGGATCATGCGGTATGGGTCGGCGGTCATCCCCACGCTCTCGCCGAGACGTGCGGTCAGGAGTGCGGAGTAGATCTTCCCCAGGGTCTCGTTCACCCTGCTCCCGAAGCAGGCGTTGATTATGGCCAGTCTATCACCGACCTCGACGGTGACAGTCTTATCGGTGGGCATCACGAACCTCTCGTCCTGGTCCGCGAAGTACTTCCTCAGCACGCGGATGCATCCGTCATCTCCTGGATAGTCCCCGAAGTTCCTCAGACGTCTGAGCTTCCCGACCTCCATGGCCACCTCGAAGGGGACGGGTATGTCGGATCCCACCCAGGACGGGACCGAACCCACTTCGCGGGCCTCCTCCACGAGGATCTCGTCCTCGCGCATCTCCACTATGCGCCAGGTACGGCCCTTGGCGATGAACATGGCGTACTCCTCCGCGAAGGATGCCACGAAGCTTTCATCCAAAGTTCCGATTATCGCCCTGGTCCCGATGTCGCGGATCATGTACGTGCGCTCGTCGGGGATCATCGAGATGTTGTTGTAGAAGTAATCCATCCCCTTGCGGGAGCGTTTGAACGTCCCCTCATCCTCGAATATCAGCTTGATGGATTTCAGCTGCTCCAGGACCTCGTCCATCTCCGACCTCTGGAGGTCGCGGAACACATAGGAGCCCTTGAAGACCTTGAACGCCGAGTCCCTGTCCATGGCACCGCCCATGGTCATGGCTATCAGCTGGTTCGCCACCACGGATAGCGGGCTCGGGCGTCCCTCCCAGTACTCCAGTTCCTTGGCATCGCATCTGCGTGCGATCACCATGGCCTCGGCCACCTCGTCGGGTGCGGTTGCGATCACCTTCGCCCTGATCTTCTCCCCGATCCTGTGGCCGGCACGTCCGGCACGTTGGATCATGCGGGAGACCTGTCTTGGAGAGTTGTACTGTATCACCATGTCGGTGGAACCCACATCGATACCGAGTTCCAGTGACGAGGTGCATATCAGCGCCTTCACCTCGCCCTTCTTGAACAGGTCCTCCATCTCCATCCTGTTCTCCTTGGACAGGGAACCGTGGTGGACTTCGATGGATATGTTCTCATCCCAGAGGTGGTAGCGTGCCGCCAGCCATTCCGCCGTCTCCCTTGTGTTGACGAAGAAAAGGGTGGACCTTCCGCTCTCGATGATCTCCCTCGCCCTCTTCATCACCGCCAGGATGTCGGGGTCGCTCTGCAGCTTGTCCAGGAGCTTCTTGTCCTCGGTGTCGGGTTCGGGACTCTCCACGCTGATGTCGAAGTCGCGGTGTGTGTCGTGCTTGCGTATGACCACATCCCTGTTGTTCCCCACCAGGAACCTTGCGACGTTATCCACGTTCCCGACGGTGGCGGACAGACCTATCCTCTGATAGTTGCCCGCGATATGGGTGAGTCTCTCCAGGGCGACGCTCATCTGGGCACCCCTCTCGGTGTTGGCCAGTTCGTGGATCTCGTCCACGACCACCCACTCCACGTTCTTCAGGTGCTGTACGAGCCTCTTCCCCGTGAACAGCACCTGGAGGGTCTCCGGAGTCGTGATGAGGATCTCGGGAGGGTTCTGCGACTGTCTGTTCCTCTCGGCCTGGGAGGTATCACCGTGTCTGACCCCGACGGTGACGTTCAGCATCCTGCCGTACTCCTCCATGCGCTTGAGCATGTCCCTGTTCAGTGCGCGGAGAGGGGTGATGTAGATGCATCTTATCCCTCCGGTCCTCCCCTTGGTACGGAATATGGTGTCGAGGATCGGGAGCATCGCAGCCTCGGTCTTCCCGATACCGGTGGGTGCGACCAGGAGCAGGTTCTCCCCCTTCAGGATCCTGGGTATGGAATCCGCCTGCGGAGGTGTGGGTTCTGTTATCCCCCTCGATGCCAATGCGGCGATGAGTTCGGGGGACAGTTCGGGGAACGGCATGAAAAAACGGTAAGGGAGGGGGAATATTCCCCCTTTTTGGATCGTGTTTGGATCACTCTTTGGGTGCCTCTTCCTTGGGTGCGGTGACCTGCATCAGGACCTGGGACAGGTCCATGACCTTGATGTTGGATCCGATCTTCTTGGCTCCGGCGGTCAGGTTCAGCACACAGAAGGGACAGCAGGTGATGAGGACCTCGGCTCCGACCTCCTCGGCGTCTCTGATCCTCTCGGCTGCGATGTTGGTGGCGAAGTCTCCGAAGGCACTCTTGTAACCTCCTCCCGCTCCGCAGCACCTGGAGTTCTCCCTGGACTTCTCCATCTCGACGAACTCGACACCCTTGATCTTCTTGATGACGTTCCTGGGAGCGTCGAAGACACCGGCGTGCCTTCCGAGGTGGCAGGGGTCGTGGTAGGTGACCTTGGCCTTGAACTCGTTGTTCAGGGGCAGCTTCCTCTCGTTGATGAGCTTCTCGACGTACTGGGAGAAGTGGTAGACGTTCTGTCCGACCTTGGCGTAGAACCTTCCGAAGTCGGTGGAGACGGTCTTGTAGCATCCGGAGCAGGTCATGACCATGTCCTTGGCTCCGATTCCATCGGCCTTCTCGACGACCGCCTCAGCGCACATCAGGGACAGGTTGGGGTTACCGGTCCTGAGCAGGGGCGAGGAGCAGCAGTACTCCTTCTCTCCGAGGCAGTTCATCTTGACGCCTGCACGTGCGAGGACGGTGACTCCGGCCTTGGCGATGTGCTGCATCCTGTAGGATCCGGTGCATCCGGCGAAGAAGACGACATCGGGGGTGGCGGACCTCTCGATCTCAGCGGGCCACCAGGCGTCCCTCTTCTTGGGGTCCTCACCGAAGGAGTTGTGCTTGCTGGCGATGTTTCCGGCGATTCCCTTGTGTGCGGGGAGGGGTCCTGCGCCGTTGGCGACGATCCAGTCCCTCATCTTCTCCCACAGGTCGACCAGGTGGATCTTGGCGTGGCAGACGACCTCGCAGTTTCCGCATCCGGTACATTTGTACATGGCATCGACGAACTCGGGGCTGAGCTGGACGTCCCTTCCCAGGAGTTTGTCCTCTGCTCCCGTTCCGGCCTTGTCGAGCTGGGTGATGTAGTAGATCTTTCCCCTGGGGGTGACGGATTCCCAAGGTGTCTGGTTGTGGGCCTCGCACACGTCGATGCAGTAACCGCACTGGAGACATGCTGTGATCTCTTTCTGGATACGCGGCAGTTTTACCATGATGATTACCTCTTGGAACAGGCGGTCGGGAGACCCCCGTTCTTCATATTATTATAGACCAAAAAGTGACCCTATTTAATCGTTCACGGTTCGGAGGCGGTCTATGTCATTCGTCTAACTCTGATTCATGAGAATAAATGAGATTATCAACTAGCAGGGAGATGCAGCTGTACATGGTGCGCAAGTACGATGATTGGACCGGGAACGTCGTCCCGGAGGCCACGGTCAGGAGTCTGGACCCGTCTGCTGTCAGGGCGGTCAGGGCTACGTATGAGTCCCTCCACAGGGACTCCGATGACCTGGGCTCCCTCGATGACGAGGCATTCCTCACCAAGGTCGGGTTCTTCAAGAGGGGAAAGGTGACAAACGCGGCACTGGTCCTCCTGGGGAAGTCGTCCGAACCGCAGGTCCCGTCATCCGTGTGCATCAGATGGAGGCTCATCGGGGTGGACGGCACGGAGGAGGATTCGCGTGTGATGGAGCGTCCACTCCTGATGGCGGCGAGGATGGTGGTCTCCATGGTCAGGAACTCAACCGTGCAGATCGGTTCCGGCGGCAGGAGCACCTCGACATACCGTGTCGCATCGTTGACGGAGGCGATTTTCAACGCCATCCAGTTCCAGGATTATGAATCGGGCGGAACCATCGACGTAGTGGAGAGGGAGAGGGAGTCGGTGACCATATCCAACACCGGTTCATTCCCATCGATACGTCCCGAGACGTTCGCGTTGTCCCGTCCGACGAATGCCGATGACAGGAACATGTTCCTCAGGAGGGCCATGGTGAACTCCGGTATCATACCCGGAACGATGTCGGGAATCCGCGGGATGTACCTTTCACAGGCATACCGTCACTTCCCACTGCCTGATTTCTCCATCGCGGACGGCAGGGTCTCGGTCACATTCCCGGGGATAAGGTCCGGTCCGTACGCCAGGATACTCGACACCAGGGATGATCTCTCCTTCGAGACCATCGTTGACCTGGACCGCATGTCGAAATGCAGGTACGTTCCCGAGAAGAGGATGGCGGAACTGGCATCGCAGGGTCTGGTCGCGGTGTTCGACGGTGTCCCATCCCTGGTATGCGATGAGTCGGGGGCTATGAGAAGGTACCGCGGAACCGACAGGGAGGCCGTCCTTGCCCTGATGTCCGACATGGGTGCCGTTTCAAGGGCAGACGTGCTCGAGATGCTCAGGGCCCGCGGATCCCATGAACTGTCGGATTCCCAGGTCTCCGTGAAGGCCACCAATCTCCTTCAGAGCATGAGGAAGGAGGGTCTGGTCGAGAAGGTGGAGGGGAGCACCCGTTCGGCACGCTATCGTGCCTCTATGAGATGATCCCTTTTGGTGAACCCGTTCTCTTTTGGAACAGGTTGATCCGGTCATTCATCATATTGACGAGGATTTGCCACGTATCGTCGTAGAAACCTCTGATTCACAGATTCTGAGAAGATATGAGTGGGCCCTGCCGGATTTGAACCGACGGCCATCTGGTTATGAGCCAGACGCTCTACCTGGCTAAGCTAAGAGCCCACTGGGGCCCCCTAGACGGAAAACAGATAAAAAGCTATCGCGGAATCGATGGAAGATGGACACAAATGCCTCCTTCTGAAAAAAAGTGGGAAGCGGTTATTCCAAAAAGGATAACAGTCTG
>JBJEIK010000042.1:0-3197 GCA_051876975.1 Candidatus Methanomethylophilaceae archaeon | reverse complement strand
TTTTCCATAATATAACTTTAAGATTTCCATGATTATATTTTCATATTTCCAGAAAGAAACAAACAATGTATGTGGTGTCCATCGGTCATGGAATCACATGAAAACCACAGGATTGTTTATGGTTGAATCGTAGTTTTGAATGTCATATCCATTTGGATTGTATTCTTAGCTGGATTGTTGTTTTTCTAGGTCTATGATCTGTCACATTTTTATGATAGATACCATTATAAGTTTAGTATCTGTATTAGATACAGATACACTAAGTGACCGTCAGGTCTATCCGTGATGCCGTGAATCGGGTGGCAAGGGAATACGATGGACACCAAGTTCTCAGTTGCAGTGCACGTTCTTGTGATGATATCGGAATCCCCTGTGACGATCGATTCCAACGTCATGGCGGAGAGCGTCGGTACCAACTCAAGCTACATCCGTAAGGTCCTGGCCCTTTTGAAGCGCGCAGGGATCATAGAGAACAACGGCCGTGAGGCGGGTTACTCTCTGACCTGTCCGCCCGATGAGCTGTCCCTGCTGGAGATATACGAAGCGGTCTGCGATGACGGTGTCCACCTGTTGGACATACACAGGAATCCAAACGATCGGTGTCTGGTCGGTCACAACATACGGCCGGTGCTGACGGAGATGTTCTCCGAGGCGGAGGATGCCTTCAGGAGATCCCTGTCCGGGAGGACGCTCGCCGATTGCATATCCAGGTTGTACCGGATGATCGAGGATCAGGGTCACGAGGTGTGAGGAAATGGTACAATGGCAGCAATCGAGATTGTTTTCAGCCCCACTGGTGGAACTAGGAAGGTAGCGGATGCGGTGATGGACGGTATATCCGAGGACAGGGTCCTTGTCGACCTTGCGGAGCCGGGTTTCACCGGGAAGGGCGTCGATGTGACCGGGGACGACATCGTTGTCGTCGCCATGCCGTCCTTCGGCGGACGTGCCGCACCCATCGCCATCCAGAGGTTCAGACTCCTGAAGGGTAACGGTGCGAGATGCGTCCTGGTCTGCGCTTACGGTAACCGCGCCTATGAGGATTCCCTTGTCGAGATGCAGGACGTCGCTACCGAATCCGGATTCGAGGTGGTCTCGGTCATCGCAGCGGTCACATCCAACTCCATCGTTCCGGAATACGGAGCCGGAAGGCCTTCCGTCAAGGACCTCGAACAGTTGAAGGGATACGGTTCCATGGTGGCCTCCAAGACCACACCCGCCTCATCCGTTCCCGGTAACCGTCCCTACAAGAAGGAGCTCGGTGTGAAGCTCGTGCCCCAGCCCACCTCCGCCTGCAACGGATGCGGAAAGTGTGCCGAATCCTGTCCCACGAAGGCGATAGACCCTAAGACATTCAAGGCCAGCAAGGTGGATTGCGCCTCCTGCATGCGCTGCATCAGGGACTGCGACAGGGATGCCAGGAAGATCAACGGCATGATGGTCTCGCTTCTGAAGATGATGATCGGTAAGCAGTGCAAGTCCCCCAAGGAGAACGAGCTCTTCCAGTGATCCCCTCATGGTCACATCGGATACGGGTGATTGGGTCAAATAGAAATAGTGCGACCTGTAACTATCGTTTAGTTTACAGGAGTTACCGATCATGGATCCGAGTGACCTTGAGGATAGGATCGTGTCGACCGTTCAGGAGATGCAGGTGAAGCTGGGGCAGTCCTCGGGCTCCCTCAGCCTCTATCTCCCATTGGACTGTCTCGATGGTGATGTGGAAGAGGAGATTGCCAGGTTCAGGGAGCATGTTCGCCCTAAGCTCGGGGATGTGGCATGCACCCTGGACGATGGCAGGGTACGTATCACCGTCTCCGAGGAGGGATGCAGGTACGTCGCCGGTTTGCCGGTCAGTCCCGTACTGCTCACCATGGTGGATGCTGTCATGTCCAGGGAATCCCTCGACGGGATCAAGGCGAGATTGGAGAAGGTATCGAAGGGCCTTGTGTGGAAGGAGGTCGACGGAGATGGGTTCGACCACATCGCATATTTCACCGACGGTACGGATCCGTACGTGTATTGCATAGATTCAGACTGCGGTCCGATCTCCTACCACAGGTTCTCACGCAGGGACTACGAGGTGTTCGGATTCGGTGGTCTGGACGGAGCATGAGGTGACTGTTCTTTATACTCGTAAGTGTAGCACGATCACATGGACAGAGGTTCGAAGGCGAGGATCGAGACCACCGTGGTCACGGTCTTCCTGATCCTCCTGCTTATCACTGTCCCTCTGATGTACTTCGTCCTGGAGGCACCCCCGTTCATGGTGCTCGGAGTGGCGGTCGGATATCTGATCGTCGCCGTGCTGGTGCTCTTCTACGCAAGGCAGAGGTTCAAGGAGATCGAGGAGGGATTGGAAGATGCTGTTGACAACTACTGAGAACATCCCCGGAAAGCAGTACGAGATCATCGGGATTGCCAAGGGGAGCATGATACAGACCAAGAACATCGGACGCGACATCGGTCAGGGACTGAAGTCGATGGTCGGAGGGGAGCTCACGACCTACACCCAGATGATGAACGAGTCCAGGGCCATCGCCACCAAGAGGATGGTCGAGGACGCGGAGAACATGGGTGCGGACGCCATCGTCATGGTGAGGTACAACTCCGCCGCGGTCGCAGCCGGTGCAGCGGAGACCACCGTGTACGGAACCGCCGTCAAGTACGTCTGATCCCGGAGAAACCGATTAGCCGGGCAACACCGGCGTTTCCTTTTTCTTTCAGGTATGGTCGGTTGAAGATTCATGGAATGCACCGATCATCGATGGATGGGGCCTATCGGACGGTCCAGGCGATGATGGAACCGGATGACGATCCCATCATTGCCGGGGAAGGGTGTTTCAGAATATTGGGAGTACGAACGGTTTTCCGTTGAGCTCTGTCATCGCTACTTCGATACCGTAGACCTTCTCGATGATATCCCTGTTGATGACCTCTAGGCCCCCCATCGCCTCGATCCGTCCGTTCTTCATGAATATGAACTCGTCCGAGACGTTGATGGCCAGATTGATGTCGTGCATCGTCATCACGGTGCACAGGTCCTTGTTCCTGACCGTATCCAGGACCTTGTGCATGATCATATGGGAATTCGCGATGTCGAGGCTGCTGGTGGGCTCATCCAACAGCAGTACGTCGGGTTCCTGGACTAGGGCACGGGCGATGTGGACCATCTGGAGCTCCCCTCCGCTGATCTC
>JBJEIK010000041.1:0-3200 GCA_051876975.1 Candidatus Methanomethylophilaceae archaeon | reverse complement strand
GTCGTTATTGAAGGAGTACAGGTCCCTGAGGACCACCTTCTCGTCATCCGAGTTCCCGGACAATCCGTACGTTCCGGGTAGGTCGTGCACGGAGACGGTGATACCGTTCCTGGTCACGGTCCCCTCCTCGAACTCGACTGTCGTTCCGGGATAGTTGGATGAGATCACTCCCACACCGGTCAGGCGTGTGAAAAGCGCGGACTTACCCACATTCGGTTGACCGATCAACGCGAAGCGGACCCTCTTATCGGAATCTTTCAAGAGGTACTCTCCCGTGCGATCACTCGGCGACGTCCACGAAGACGCTCGAGGCTAAGTCGTAGTCCAATGCCATTGAGACGGTTCCGATGCGTATCACGCGCGGTCCTCCGTCTGAGAGAATGGATTCTATGGTCACATCCCTTCCGGGAACGAATCCCATCGATATGAGCTTCTTGACGACATCCGAGTCCTCGGACTTGATGTGCGATATCCTGCCGCTCTCACCCTGGCTCATGTGGTTCATGGGAACTATCTCGGTCACCCCGTCGGAGGCGGCCTTGCAGGGGTTCTTGCAGCTGACACAGTCCGAGTCCACCTGAGGTCCCATCATGTGACACATCTTGATCGCCGAATCGTCGGATATGGCATGTTCCATCTTGCATGCCTCCTCATGGGCGGTCCTGTGGTCGATGTTCAGGTAGTCGGTGAGGAACCTCTCGAGGACATGGTGTTTCTTCCTGACCTGGCGGGCATATATCAGTCCCTCGTCAGTGAGGGAGACCCCTTTGTACTTCTCGTACTTCACCAGACCCTCGTTGGCAAGGACCTTGATCATCTCGCTGACACTTGCCGGGGAGACGCCCATGTAACTGGCGAGTTCCGTGGTCTTCGCCACGGTCTCTCCCTCCGTCAGCCTCAGGATGTTGATGAGGTAGTCCTCGCGGTTTCCGGTAGTCATCGACACGGGTAGTGTCTGGCCGTAGATATAGTTTAGGAAAAACGAAAAATCCAGGTTGCACCGATATAGCGTAATATTGCCACAGTTCGGCTGCGAACATTGTGAAAAGGTTTGGAGCGGGTGTGGGACATGCATCCCGGACACCCGGGAGGGATCACTCCTTCTTCTCCTTGAGGGCCTCTTTCTCGGCCTTCAGCTCCTCGATCTTCTTGTCGGCATCGGTGATCTTGGCATAGAGGGCTTTGACAGCCTCCATGTCGACATCCTTTCCGTCCTTCAGGTTGGCGACGACGGCCTTTCCGATCTCGGCGGTGATCTTCTCGATCTCCCTCTCCTGATCACGGATCTTGGAGTCCAGCTTCTCGCTGTCGATGGCGTTTCCGACCTTCTCATCCAGGTTCTTCGCGCTCTCTTTCACTTTGTCCATGAATCCCATTTCAATTCACCTTCTCTGATTTTTGATCCTGATGTTTGGTTCACTCCACGAGCTTGTGGTATGCGTATGCGGGCTCGCCGGCGTTGAAGCAGTACTGTATGGTGCTGAACTGCTTCTTGAATTCTCTGACGTCCTCCTTCACCTTGGCGGGATCCTCCTTCTTGACGACGACCCTGGCGATGAACTCGGCGACCTGCTTCATCTCGCTCTCCTTCATTCCGAGCCTGGTCATCTCCTGGGATCCGAGTCTGAGTCCGGAGGGCCTGACGGAACTTGTGTCCCTGGGCAGCATGTTCTTGTTGCAGATGATGTTGGCATCCTCGAGCAGTTTGGCGCACTCGAGTCCTCCGCCGAACTGGGAGACATCCACGGCGATCGCATGTGACCTGGTGAATCCCTGCTTCTCGCAGAGGACGGGTACACCGAGCTCGTACAGGGCCTGTCCGAGTGCACGGGAGTTCTTGCATGCCTGTGCGGCGTACTCCTTTCCGTAGACATCCATCTCCGCCAGTGTGATCGCGAGTGCGGCCATGGCGTGGAGGTGGTGGCTGGAGGTGACTCCGGGGAAGACGGCCTTCTGCAGCTTCTTCTCCTGCTCCTCGGTGAGGTTCTGCCCCAGGAGCATTCCGTGGTTGGGTCCGGGGAATGTCTTGTGTGTCGAGGAGGACACGATATTCACACCCTCCCTGAGGGGGTCGTGGAACTGTCCGCCTGCGATGAGTCCGAGGACGTGGGCGCAGTCCTCCCAGACAAGGCATCCGACCTCGTTGAAGGTGTCCTGCAGCTCCTTGAGCGGTGGGGGGAACAGGAAGACGGAGAGACCGAACTGGGCGACCTTGGGCTTGACCTGTTTCAGGAGCTTGATCGTTCCGTCGACATCCAGGTTCATGTTCTCCTCGTCGAAGGGGTAGTTGACTGAGTTGACGGACCTCTGACCGAATGCACCGAACTCGCATGTGGAGATGTGGGCTCCCTGGGCGAGTGCACAGGTGGTGATCGTGTCGCCGGGGTTGGCGAATGCGAACAGGACGGCCATGTTGGCGACCGTTCCGGAGATGGGTCTGACATCGGCGAAGTCTGCGTTGAAGACCTTCTTGGCCAGCTCCAGCGCTTTGATCTCGACCTGGTCGACGTAGATGTTGCCCTGGTAGTACCTCTTACCGGGGAGTCCCTCGGCGTACCTGTCGGCGAAGTCCGAGATGAGCATCTCCTTGGCAAGGGGGCTCATGAGGTTCTCGGAGGCGATCATGGGGATGCACTCCTCGAACCATTTGTTGTGGGCCATGACCTTCTCTCTGATGTATTTGGCATCTTCAACTGTCATGTTGATCGTTCTGGGGATGCTCATCAACATTTAAAAGGGTCGTTGATAACTCCCAAAAAGGTAGGGGTGGATCCGTCACGTCTTCCGATCTCTGTCACGCAGGTTTCCGATGGGAAGTGTTTTATAGTGTGCCGTGCTAACACGTAGCACGGTAATAGAAATGTTCGGAAAGAACGTCAGAATGGAGAGGATCATCGACAGGAAAAGCGGGAACGCGGTCATCGTGCCCATGGACCACGGCATCAGTGTGGGTCCCATCCCCGGTCTTATCGACATGAAGCAGACCGTCAGCGACGTCGTCGAGGGCGGTGCCACGGCCGTCCTGATGCATAAGGGAATAGTCCCTCAGGGACACAGGACATCCGGTCACGATGTGGGACTCATCCTCCATCTTTCGGCATCCACCGACATCGGGGTCAACAGCAACAGCAAGGTCCTCGTGGCCACGGTCGAGGAGGCATTGAAGATGGGTGCCGATGCGGTCTCCATGCACATCAACG
>JBJEIK010000040.1:0-3204 GCA_051876975.1 Candidatus Methanomethylophilaceae archaeon | reverse complement strand
TTTTTATACCTCTTTAGTTGCTTTTTCATTGAAAACGGTTTGTTTGCGTTTGATTTTGAGGGGGTTGTACTCGATTCCTCCTCCCTCGAAGAATTTGGCCATAAGCTCGACCATCTGCAACCTGAGACCGTGCAGACCCGCAGACAGAATTGCCAAGGTCCAGATCATGAGGTGCAAGAACGCGAAGAGCAAGAATCCGATGATCAGCATAATGCTGAAGGACTCTCCGAGCGAGGCACCAGCCTCCACTCCTCCGACCATTCCGAGTGCGATGTAATTGAAAGCCAGAGCCATACCGGCCTTGGACATTCCAATTGCAGCCAAACGGGTGTATGAAAGGATATTTCCGACGATTCCGGGCAACTCGAGGATTGCCTGGATTCCCTCGTGTTTGATATTCATGACGATCTCGATGACGATGAGAACCGCACCGACGATGATGAACGGCAGGATCTCAGACATATCAGTTCCATAGATGAGGAACATGGCAAGACCGTAACAGAGAATGACGAGACCGAGGAATCCGAAGATCCAGCCTCCCTTCTCCATGAATCCATGCTTGAATCCATGCTGGATGCTCTTATTGTACAGTCCACAAAGGTATCCGATCAACAGGTGAACGATTCCGATGTAAACGGACAGCTTAAGCAGGAATCCGACATGGAACAGTTTTCCGACTCCGGTTCCATAGGGCAGGATACCCTCGAAGATGCTGGGAAGGTTGTCCACTCCGAGCAGCATGCTCCAACAGTACTCGACAGGCAACAGGTGTCCGCCATCTTCATGGTAGGCACCGATAAAGTGCATTCCAAGACATTCTCCGAAGAAGAACAGTCCGAAGATGAATGCCCAAATACCGCCGAAGAACAGGACGGTGGCGATTGCACGCCAATCTTTGTGTTTCGTAACCTTGAGACCATAGGCACCAAGGATGATGAACGGGATAGAGTATCCCACATCTCCGACCATCAGACCGAAGAACATCGGGAGGAAGATCGCGATCAGGATGGAAGGGTCAATCTCCTGATACTTGGGCACCGACACCAGTTTGGTGGGGTACTGGAACTCCTTCACGACTTTTCCGTTGTTGAATTTAGTCGGAGCATCTTTGAATCTGTCCTCGGCCTCTTCGACTTCTTTCAGGGACCTTCCGCGGGTCTCCTCGACCTCGACGTAGGCTCCGGCAACCTTGGACTCGATCTCCGCTTTGACGGACTCGACCTTGGCTGTGGGCACCCATGCATCGATGACGAATGTGTACTCGCTGTTCGCGATCCTTACGGGGATCTCTCCCTTCTGGACCTCGATGGAAAGTTCCTCCTCGGAAGCTTTGAGGAAGGACTTGTGTTTCTCAAGAAGCGACTCGATCTCTTTCTCGACATTCTCGAGCTCGGCTGTGGAGGCCGTGAGGTCACGGTCGGTCTTCGCAAGTGCGCTGGCCGCGGACCCGGTCTCCTCAGGGACCGAAATCTCGGAGAATCCGTTCTCGGAGAGGATTCCAAGGACTGCATCCTTGTCCTCCACCTTTGCGAAAACGGCGATGACGTTGCCCTTCTTCTTGTTGAAGGAGGAGAAGATCTCACAGTTGATGCCCGAAAGGGCGGCAGTGGGATCCTCGGCAACGGTTCCGACGACTCCGAAGATACTCCTGTAACCGGAGTACAGTTCGAGGTCGACGGGTATGTCGGAAAGAAGCTCAAGATTCCTCTTCGTAGCGTTTAACTCGGTGATTCTCTGATTGAGATCATTCCTCTTGTCGAGAACGGAGAGAACCTCCTTCTCAACAAGTTCGACGCTGTCAGATGATATCTGGCTCTTGATTTCGTCCTCGGGAACGGGCTCGGCCTTCACGTGTTTCGTGATTCCGAGCTCCTTCTCCATCGCACGCACCTTGAGCAGCCTCTCGGATGCCTTGGGTGAGTACGGGCGGGGGGTTCCCAAGGAGAAACCCTCATCCGCGTCGACGGTATGATCGATCAGGTGGATAGCCTTCACACTGTACAGGGCATCGATTGCCTCATCCATGTGTGATTTGGTACCCACGATCACAATCCTACTCATCGACTCAGGAAGTGACATTTAAGGTCCTCTCAAACTCTTTGTTAAGAAAATCTTTGACTTCCTGCATTCTTGCCTCGGAGTTGGACTCGATACCGGCAGCGATCTTCTTGCCCTCGGCAAGCATCTCGTTGCGTTTGGAATTGAGAGTCTCCATCTCCTTGGCCACCGCGGATTCGTAAGAGCTGCGCATCTGAGCCTCAGCGTCCTGAATCTTCTTCACAGAATCTCTGCGAGCTTCAGCGATAGCGGACTTCTTATCTGCCTCGGCCTGTGCGACCTTGGCATCAGCGTCTGCTTCCGCCTTCTTTATTTCCGTAAGTATGTCAGTTCGGCTCAAATTTACACTCCCCGACCCTGCGGATGTATCCTGTGAGGGGTACTTAACTCTAATGCCAGCGTAAAAAAGGAAAAACAAAGTTTTTCAGTATTTAGAAGAAGGAGTCGGTTAGACGGTGCGTGTAGGATGGAATTCACGCACTTGGATATCCGTCTCGGACAGAAGTGCCTTCGACAGATCGTCGATGTAACCCTCGTTGTAGACGATCTCCTTGATCCCTGCGTTTATGAGGATCTTCGCACACATGGAACAGGGGAATGTGGTCGTGTAGATGGTGGCCCCGTTGACACTGACACCGAAATAGGCCGCCTGTGTGACGGCGTTCTGTTCGGCATGGACCCCTCTGCAGAGCTCATGCCTGGTTCCGGATGGGATCTTCATCTGTTCGCGGATGCAACCCAGTTCCTCACAATGCCTGGTACCCTTGGGAGAACCGTTGTATCCAGTGGAAAGGACCCTTTTATCCTTCACGATGACGGCACCGACCTTCCTCCTGAGGCATGTGGAACGTGTCGAAACCAACTCTGCCATGTCCATGAAGTACTCGTCGTTGCTGGGCCTGTCCATAAATGATAATCCAACTCCGGATATATAAACCGGAAACAGAACCGAAACAGGATGGGCGTAGTATGAGGGATTCGTGCAATCATACTGGAACATCCGGAAGCACGTTTCCAATGGAAGATCCCTATAAAATATACGTGCGGAGAACAGTATTCTGTTCGGTAATTATGTCGAAGCGACTACCACACCGTTGCCGGTCGTGCCGAGGATGTCTGCGCGCACCCTCTTGTGGTAGTTGTAGG
>JBJEIK010000039.1:0-3209 GCA_051876975.1 Candidatus Methanomethylophilaceae archaeon | reverse complement strand
GTCAAATTCGATGACCCCTTCCCACAGCTGGACAATTAATTTAAACAACCTCCTTTCTAGCCGGCTTCAATAAGAGTTGAACATCATGTCCGGCAAAGAGAAACTCGAACTGATCGCAGTTGAAGACATCAAGGTCAAGAAGGGAATGACCGTCGACGAGATGCTCGAGGCCATGGGACGTGCGGGAGGATTCACCGCCCAGAAACTGGCCGATGCAGCAGACATCGCCACCGCCATGGTCAAGAAGGAGGGTTGCCTCAAGATCCTGTCCTTCCCCGCATGCATCATGGCCACCGGAACCCGCGGAGTCATCGTCGACATGGTCAGGAACCACATGGTCGATGTCATCATCACCACCTGCGGAACCCTCGACCACGACCTGTCAAGGACGTTCGCCGACTACTACAAGGGCGACTTCATGATGGACGATGCGATGCTGAGGGACGAGTACGAGATCAGCAGGCTCGGAAACGTCCTGGTCCCCGACTCCTGTTACGGAGAGGTCCTGGAAGAAAACCTCCTGCCCATGTTCGACGAGATCTTCGCAGAGACCCAGTCCATGAGCACCCACGAGATCATCGACCAGGTCGGTGCCAGGCTGGACAACGAGGACTCCCTCCTCTACCAGTGCCACAAGAACGGCGTCCCCATCGTCGTCCCCGGAATCACCGACGGATCCTTCGGATGCCAGCTGTGGATGTACTATCAGATGCACAGGAAGCTCAGGATCGACCTCTTCGCCGACGAGCAGATGCTGTCCGAGATGACCAACGATGCCGAGTATACCGGTGCCATCATCATCGGAGGAGGAATCTCCAAGCACCACGTCATCTGGTGGAACCAGTTCCGCGGAGGACTAGACTACTGCATCTACCTGACCACCGCCGAGGAGTACGACGGATCCCTGTCCGGAGCACGCATCAGGGAGGCTGTCTCCTGGGGTAAGGTCAAATCCGATGCCAAGAAGATGACCGTCGAGGGAGATGCCACCATCACCCTCCCCATCATCTATGCCGGTGTCGTCAACAGGGTGCTCTGAAGATGAACAGGATACTGGTCCTGCCCGGCGACGGGATCGGTCCGTCGGTCATAGGCTCTGCAGTGGAGGTCATCGGAGCGGTGGCCAATGACATAGAGTTCGTGCACGGCGAGATCGGATTCTCCGCCTACGAGGCATCGGGCCAGCACCTCCCCTTCGAGACATTGGACCTCGCTGGGGAGTGTGGAACCATCCTTTGCGGCCCCGTCAGGACAGTGAAGGAGAACAACGGGGCCTACAGGAATCCCCTGGAGACACTGAAGGCCCAACTGGACCTATACGCCATGGTACGCAGGTTCACCACCCTCTCCCCCGACATCGGGAGGGAGGGCATGGATGTCACCCTCTGGGCGAGCAACAACCAGCCCGGACAGGACATCGTGGAAACAAGGGACATCGACGGCATCACCCTGACGAAGTATGTCAGATCCTCATCGTACAGCAGGATGATGGCCCGTGCGCTCACGGACATGGAGATGTGCGGCGGCACCAAGGTCAGATGCATCACCCGCGAGGACATCTTCCCCGAATCCAGCAGCCTCTTCGAGGACTCGTTCACGTCGCTGTTCGGAGCGAACGGCCTGGAGATCGACTGCACGAGCGTGCCCGTGTGGGCATCCAGAATCGTGAGGGACCCTCTGGAGGACGAGTACATCATCTGTGCCGACCTGTACAGCCATGTGGCCGCAGGGATTCTGGCCGGACTGGCGGGAGGGAACCACCTCTCACCCGTCGGATTCGCCGGGGACTCGAACTTCCTACTGGTGCCAGGGAGCATCCATCTCTTCGAGGATGTGGAGAAAGAGTACGTCAACCCCACATCCGCGATATTCGCCGGTGCGATGGCACTGTCCAACCTAAACAGGAGGGGTGCGGCGGCATCCATCATCAACGCCCTCAAGGAGACGTATGCGGCCGGAGAGAGGACCCCCGACATGGGTGGCACCTTGACAACCGACGAGTTCACCAGACGCGTCATAGGACGCCTGGACCAGGGTTTTATAGCATCATGAGGGTACTCATGGTATTCGTTTGGTGAATACCATGAAGGATGCAGGACACAGGGCATGCGTGGAAGCAGCCCTCAACCATGAGAGGACGGAGAGGACCCCCGTCAACAACTTCGCACTTGTGACAGCCGCACGCAGCGCAGGCGTTACCGTCGAGAGGTCCAGATGGGACCCCCAGCTCTCCGCCAAGGTCTCGGTGGACTATGCGATCAAGACGGAATCCGACTTCGTGAAACCGATCCTCGATTCCCAGGTCCCCTTCGTCGACCTCGGCATGGACGTCACGTTCCCCGAGGACGACTACGGACACATCAACAAGAGCATCTGCGACACGCAGGAGGACATCGATGCCCTGGCGATCTTCGATCCCTACGAGGCGTCCGAGTGCCCCAACTTCACCAAGGTCTTCGTGGACAGCCTCGAGGAGACCGCCAGGATCCTCCCGGAGGACCTGCACATCTGCGGACTCTCATGGGGACCGATCACCACCGCAGGATATGTCATGGGTGTGGAGAACATGATCATGAACACCTTCATGGAGCCGGATCTCGTGAAGTCGATGATCGCCAAGGTCACCCCCCTTGTTTCATCGATCCAGAGACGCATGGTGGATGCCGGTGCGACGGTCATGTGGATGGCCGACCCCACCTCCTCCGAGGACCTCATCTCCCCCGACATGTTCGCCGAGTACTCCGCAGGGGCGATAAAACAGGTCATAGGTGACATGAAGGCCGAGAACAGCGACATACCCGCGTTCATCCACATCTGCGGCAACACCCTGAACACCCTGACCCAGCTCCCTGCCACCGGTGCGGACTGCCTGAGCTTCGACCATGCTGTGGACCCGGGAGCGGCCAAGAGGAAGGCGGGAAAGGACATCGCGCTCATGGGTAACATCGACCCTGTGCACGAGATGATGTCCGGCACCCCCGAATCCATCACCGAGGAGTGCTACAGGATCCTCGACCAGGCCGGACAGGACGGAGGGTTCATCCTCGCCCCCGGATGCGAGACTCCCATCTCCAGTCCCGACGAGAACGTCCTCGCGATGGGAAGGGCCGGAAGGGAATACTGGACCAGGAAATGATCCACAAGGGAGGGAATCACCCTCCCACATCATTTTCACATCTGGGACACAACATATATACAAATATGTTATA